>JBFKKF010000299.1:0-3500 GCA_041631355.1 Bacteriovoracaceae bacterium
ATGGGCTTTCATGAATCTATCTCAACTAAAAAAGGGTCACTGCTACGAGATTGTAAATTTACAATCAGATAACCAAGCCCTTTTGCAGAGACTTACCCAGGTGGGATTTTATCCTGGTGAGAGAATCAGGCTAAAGCGCATGGCCCCATTTTTTAAAGATCCTATTTTATTTGAAGTTGGTGAGACCCAGATTGCGATCTCTTCTGTTGAGGCAACTCAGGTTGTGCTAGATGGAAAGGAGATTGAATGTTAGTCGGTCTTATTGGTTTACCAAATTCTGGAAAATCTGCTCTATTCAATGCCTTGACCCATAATAGGCAGCGGATAGCAAATTTTCCGGGAATTACTGTTGAGAAAAGAATTGGTTCAGTTAGAGAGCATGAGAAGGAAATTCAGATTGTAGACTTACCTGGAATATACACTCTCGATGTTACGAGCCTAGATGAAAAAGTTACCAAGGATTATATTTTTCGCAAAGTAAGTGAAGAGGCGGCAGATATTTTTGTTTTAGTTGTTGATGCGACAAATTTAAAGAAGTCGATTTATCTTGGACTACAACTTAAAGAGCTAGGAATTAATTTTGTTGTGGCCTTAAACATGGTGGATCTTGCCAAGAGAAGAGGACAGGTTATTGACTTGGAAAAACTTTCTCAAGAGCTTGGTGGAGTAGAGATTATAGAAACCGTTGCAGTTGAGGAGAAAGGGACTCACGAGCTCTTAGCTAAGCTTGCTAAAAACTCAGGGACCACTGATCACGAATATCCTCAAGGGTATCAAAAAGCCATAAAAGAACCGAGCTATATAAAAGAGAAACTTAAAGAAGTTGATAGAATCTATTCAAGTATTGTCCTTAAGAAAATATCTCACGATAGCTTAACAGATAAAGTAGATAGTTTAGTTCTACATCCAATCTTAGGGCCTGTGGTTTTATTAGGAATTTTTCTTTTTATCTTTCAATTATTATTTGCTTGGTCTGACCCTTTTATGGGGGCAATTGAATATTTATTTGAAATGGCAGGGACATTTGTAAGTCAGACACTGCCGGATGGATATATTAAAAGCCTTATTGTAGATGGAATCATATCTGGAGTTGGTGGCATACTGGTTTTTCTTCCCCATATTGTCTTTCTTTTTGTGATTATTCATTTCCTGGAAGATGTAGGCTATCTTGGTAGAGCTGCTTTTATGCTTGATTATATTATGAGAAAAGTAGGGCTTCCTGGTAAGTCGGTAGTTCCCCTTTTGTCCTCTCATGCTTGTGCGATTCCTGGTATTATGTCCACACGTATTATTGAAAATCCATTTCAAAGAACACTCACGATGATGGTATCTCCACTTATGACTTGTTCTGCACGGTTACCAGTCTATACACTTTTAATTGGCGTCATCGTGCCAAATCAATCAGTTCTTGGGTTTTTGAAACTTCCGGGACTAGTCTTATTTGGGCTTTATATATTCGGGATTCTTTCTGCGTTTGCAGTAGCATTTCTCGCGAGAAAGGCATTTCCACCTAGCTCACCAGGACACCTTTTAATGGAGCTTCCTCCTTACCGGGTTCCTAAGCTCATTAATGTATTGAGAAGTGCAGCTCAGAAAGGCTGGGTTTTTATTAAGAAAGCTGGGTCAATCATTTTAGTGCTTTCCATTATTATTTGGGGATTGGTAACATTTCCAGGTGCGCCGGAGAAAGCAGAGTTGCCTGCTATTCACTATTCTTATGCAGCACAAATAGGGAAAACCTTTGAGCCAGTTTTTAGACCCATGGGTTTTGATTGGAAGATTACGACTGCTCTTATTCCTTCATTTGGTGCAAGAGAAGTCCTTGTTGCTGCAATGGGGACTGTTTATGCACTGGAATCTGAAGATACTGAGGATGAAACATTTATTATGCAGTTATCAGAGATATTAAGAAATCAGTACTCTCTTGGTACTTTGATGGCCTTGCTTATTTGGTTTGTTTTTTCTCCTCAATGTATTGCGACTTTTGGAGTTTTGAAAAAAGAGACTGGAGGCTACAAACTTCCTATTATCTTTTGTTCTTACACTCTAGCACTGGCCTATATTTTTTCTTTTATTACCTATCTGATTTTCTAGGCTATTTGTAAGAAACTTTCTTCCAGTTTTTTAATTGCCAGGTTGTATGAACGATTGCGATCACTTCATTTGATTGGTTTTTTATAGAAGTTTGAATTTTAATTTCAGATTTATCGTTGATCTTTAATTCTTCTTTCATTTGACTGTATTTCGCCAGATCGGTTTCGACATCGCCAGTAAGAGCTTCTTTACTTTGCTTGAAGTATTCAACCTCAAGGTGTCTCATAATAAGACGATATTTTGAAATACCAAAGTATTTTATTAGAGATAATCCCGCTGGGTATTCTCCTAGGGTTGCAATAGCACAGGCATGCATTCCACCAAGATGATTTTTATTTTTTCGAATATGAGGAAGCTCTAAAATAGTATGGGTATCAGTGAGTTGGTTGAATTTAAATTTATGGGGAAGATTAAATGGAATACCTGAATTAAATAGTTTTTCTAGTGCTTTGAGTTTTATTTTATCTTCACTATTTTGTAATAGGTAATCTACTAATTTTTCAATCTTTTTGTTCATGATTTGGCCCTTCTTCGACTTCAATATTACTCCTATATTACAAATCAAACAATATCTTTTAGTTTCGGTAATTCCCGAGCTAAATAATCGCTTTAAATTCCTTAATCATGTCAGATGAAGTTTGTTTTCGTTATAAGTTTGTTGTGGTCTACTAGTATAAATCGCTTAACGAAGGAATGTTATGATGAAGAAATTATGGATGATTAGTTTATTATTATTTTCAGTTACAGTTCATGCAGAAGATATTTATATCACTATTGGATCTGATGCAGTCAACTTAAGTCAAAAATCACTATTAGAAATTGATGTTATTGAGTCAACACCAGAGATTAGTGTATTAAAAATTGATTCTTCGGCCGTAGAGGCACTCTCAGTTCTTATGCACGATAAATTCAATCGGTGTGGAGGTTTTATTGTTCACGATTCTGAGGAAGAAGCCCTAAGTGTGTTAAAAAATAATTTAGCAAGAACAACTGCCAAAAGCTTGTCCTTTCTCAATTATACTATTACTGAAGGTGAAAGAGTTGAGAGTATGATCTCTCAGATTAAAGAAAATATGATTAGAGATATGATTATCAAGTTATCAGATTTTAAAAATCGTTATTATAAGTCACAGACAGGTATTGATTCTCAAGCCTATATAAAGAAGACTTGGGAGAATTTATCTGTAGGAAGATCGGATGTGAAGGTTGAGTACGTTGAGCACAGTAGATGGCCACAACCATCGGTGGTAATGACTGTTGAGGGAACAGTAAATAAAGATGAAATTATCGTGATTGGTGGGCATGCTGATTCAATTGCAGGTTTTTGGGGAAGAAAGAACGCTAGGGCCCCAGGGGCAGATGATAACGCTTCAGGTATTGCAACCATTACCGAGATCATTAGAGTC
>JBFKKF010000300.1:0-3466 GCA_041631355.1 Bacteriovoracaceae bacterium
AGTAGAAACAGTTTCCCAGCTTGGTAAATATAATATTTATAAGTATCAAGGAGTGGGGATGATGATCTATAGTTCTAATACATCTCTTTGGGAGTTAGGTTTAAAAAATACTAAGGATCATGATGCGATAAGAATGATTCTTACCCGATTTTTGAGTGCTGCACTTTCATGTGTGGGTGTTGTTGGTTATTGGGGAGTTGCGGTAGACGAGGGCTTTGTTGTTATGTCACCAAAAGCTGCTAACTATGAGTCTTTATTTGTCGACTTAAAAAAGAATAAGCTAATCACCTATGATGGAGTTAAAGAGCTTAATCATGACTTAAGTATTTTAAGACTTGATTCTTTGTTGAAAAATGAAATGAAAAGAATGAGTGGCGAAGAGTTGGTGAGTTATCTTTCAACTAATACCACTTATTTAGATTATAAGGGATATGATCCAAAAATCAGACAAGCTGTTTGGAATTTATGTCAAATCGCTGAGGGATATGTCTATCCAGAAGAAAATTTTAAACCTCGGCAAAATGTTGAAGTACGATCTACTGAGACAAACTCTTAAGCAAGCCACTTTCGCTGGCATTAAACTTAGTTAAAAGTGTAGTGTATTGTTTAGAATAATTTTGTTGTACTTGCTCAACTGAGTAATAAACAGGAAAACAGGTGATAGTACAACTTGCAAAATAAGTATGCTTGAGATTTTTTTTATTACTCCAGATATAGATAGCCTGCTCTTCAATTTTTTTATACTTATCTTGAGGACCGATTCGGTTGATCAATGATTGATGAAATACATTGTGCAGAAAATAACTTGGTAGCTTCATAAAAACATCAGTGACAATACCATTGTAGGTTTGAACGAGGAGAGGGAATTTATAGCGAATATGTTCGATATAGTAGCGATAAGTGATAAAGCCATCTTCCTTGATCATGAGCTCATTTTCAGGGTATTTCTTTTGAATTTCGCTTAATTTAGTACCTGGCAAAAATACTTGCACCTTATCCAGGGAAAAATCGTAATTTGGGGGAGTTACCTTAGTCAGGGCATTTGAGCTGTAAACCGATAAGACTACTAAATAAAAAATATTTCTTTTTATTGTTTTTTTGTACTGCGTGTATAAGTATTTGTAATTGCGAGAATTCTTCATTTACACTTAATCTCCTAATAGCTATTATAGTTTAACCATATGATTTTACATCAAGGTATTATTTTCGTTATAGCTTAGACCTTAGGTATTTAAGTTATAATTAAGAGGAGAGAAGATTTAGACTTTACGGTCTTTATCATGCTCCTACTTTGATGTTAAACTGTATGAATGAATAAATTCTTGCAGGGAAGCCAAGAAGTTCAGTTAAAACGAGGGAGAGTAATTGTGTTAGGACGTTCACACTTAGTCACAGGATTATTATGTTTAAACTTAATCTCCTGTTCCCATCAGGCCATGAATTCCGTCTCCGAATCTGGGGATAAGTCAAATCATGTTGTTGGTGATGATAGAATCCAAACCCACTTGGTGGATAAGACGCTACCTGGATGTAGCGACTGTATAGTTGGTAGTGTTGGAGATGAGGAATTAAAGGGGGCTTCAAAAAAAGTTTATTTCTTATACGGAGCTGAGCACTTAAATCTTAGTAATTATTATTTTGATATACCTGTGGTTTATAATGATGCAGTTAAAATGTGGATTAATTATTTTACAGGAAGAGGTCGAGGTCATTTTCAAAGATATGCAGAAAGGGCGGGAAGATATGCACCGGTACTTTCAAAAATTTTAAATGATCAAGGTATGCCAAGAGATCTGATTTATTTATCCATGGCAGAAAGTGGATTTCATAATCATGCCCGTTCATGGGCCAAAGCCGTAGGGCCGTGGCAGTTTATGCCTTACACAGGTAAGAAGTTTGGTCTAGAGGTGGGTTTTTATTTGGATGAGAGACGAGATCCGTTAAAGGCCACTGTTGCAGCTTCTATGTATTTAAGAACTCTTTATGGGATGTTTGATTCCTGGGAACTTGCCATGGCAGGCTATAATGCTGGGGAAGGTAAGATTAAAAGGGCCATCAGAAGATACCGAACAAAAAACTTTTGGAAAATCAGAAGAGGAAGATATCTAAGAAGAGAGACTAAAAATTATGTTCCTAAAATAATGGCCCTTGCCATTATTGGTAAAAACTTAAGTAAATTTGGGTTTACTAATATTGAATTTAAAAAAGCTTTGGACTTCGAAGAAATTGAAGTATCTGCAAATACAGATCTATATAAAGTTGCAGAGGTATTGGGGGAAGACTTTGATAAGATGAAAAAGTTTAACCCAGAACTACTTCGTTGGCAGACTCCTCCTCACGGAGAGCAGTATGTTCTACGGGTACCGGTTGGTAAAAAAGAAGTTTGGGAACAGAAAAAGAATGACGTTAATGTTTTAGCGACAGAGTATAAAAAATATTCTCTTAGAGGTTATGCTAGTTTGTATCACGTAGGGAGAAAGTTTAAAGTTCCACTAAAAGTGTTAAGCGAACTTAACCAAATACCTGGACGCAAGAGACTTTATCCTAAAACCACAGTTTTATTACCCTTTAGAGAGGATCACAAGCATAAGAAAATGCCACTTTATGCCGATCTCTATGAAAAGCCTAGACGAACAGTGGTCCGTAGGCGAACTTATCAGAGATGGATTAGACGAGGAAACAAGCTAGGTCAGAAAATTTCAAATCCTAGTCAGTACTACACTGTAAAAAAAGGTGATACCCTTTGGAATATAGCCCGTAAGACAGGTGTAAATATCAATACCATTATCAGAACAAATTACCGTTTGGTTAAAAGAAGAATGATTCTTCCTGGAGATAAATTAGCAATTAGATAATTATTTTTCCAACGGATTATAGTTAATATGTAATTTGTTTTTAGCAAGGCTAATAGCTTTTCGAAATATTTTCTTTAATGTGCCGTCTTGGTAGAATAAGTCTATTTTCTTATCAAAATGTTTTTTTAGCTTCTTACCTTTTGCATCTTTTTGAAAGGCAAAGTAGACATCTTGAACACTCACACTTTTTTTAGATACAGGGTAGTTAAACGTATTTGTTTTTTTCATCGCTGCAAGACCAGAAAGTGCTTCACATAAGAACATATCAACTCTTTTAAGCTGAAGCATTTTTAAGCAAGACTCATCGGAAATAGCAAAATGTACTTTTAGGTTATACTTAGAAGTTATATCTTTTACGTAGGGATAGCCTTTGGTGAGACATAGTGTTTTCCCAATCATATCTTTAAATACTGACTTTTTGCGAGCGAAAAAATAATCTTTTTTATAATAGTAATTTTTTGACTTGATCAATTTTAAGTCTTTATTAAGTACGTCTAAGGAAGGAAAGTAGCCATCTACTTTTTTGTCTTGAAATAGCTTTATAACACGTCGTGGTGGATACACAGATATTTTTAAATCCATTCCAAGATCGTTGGTGATTAATTTTACTA
>JBFKKF010000301.1:0-3461 GCA_041631355.1 Bacteriovoracaceae bacterium
ACGTCCTTCGAACTCGATATTAAAGTCCGCTAAGATTGTGGCCCACCGAGGTTGGCATAATAATAAGAGTGTTAGGGAAAATACATTAAAAAGTTTTGAGCTGGCCTTGAATAATCATTTATGGGGAATTGAATTTGATATTCGCTGGACTAAAGATCTTGTTCCTATAGTTCACCATGATGCTGACTTAAAACGCCTATGGGATGTAGATAAATTTATATCTGAGCTAAGCTTTAAAGAGCTTCGTTCTCTATGTCCTGAGATTCCACGTCTTGAAGAAGTTGTTACGCAATATGGTAAAAGAATAGTTTTCTTTATTGAGATAAAAAAAGAATATTTTGCTGATATAAAACAACAAAAGCAAACACTAGAAAGAATTTTATCTGGACTGAATCCTAAAGAAGACTATTTTCTAATCGGTCTTGATACCCAAGCTTTAATGTTATTCGATAATTTTGAGCCAAGTTTATTCTTACTAGTAGGAGAGACCAATATTTCTCAAATGAGCGAAGATGCCATTCAATTTAAGTGTGCAGGGGTTATGGGACATTATCTATTATGTACCGATGAAATACTTAAAAAGCACCGTGGTGCTGGTCAAAAGATAGGTACTGGTTTTGCCCGCACAACAAACGGAGTGTATCGTGAGCTAAACCGGGGAATAGATTGGATCTTTACCAACCACCCTTGGAATCTTGAAGAAGTACTTAAGCTCAAAAATGATTAAACCTGTTCCTCATGGGCCTTGAGGATTTGAGCAATAATTTCATCCTTGGTCATATTTCGTAAGTTACTTGCCTTGACTCTATCATCTAAAACTGGGGCCAATAAATCCTCGCTACTTGTAAAGGTTGGAGATTTATTTGCGCTAACTTCATCTACTCGATCAATAGGAGTAAAGTGAGGTACGGTTTGTAGAATTTGTGGATACTCATTAACTAAATGGTGTATGGTTTCCACCACCTCACAAAATTTATCCAACTCTGCTTTAGAATATGACTCTGTAGGCTCTAGCATTAGTCCATAAACTTCCGGGAATGCAACTGTTGGTGCATGAAAGCCAAAGTCTAGAAATAGTTTACCGACCCGTGCAATTGTATTGGCCTTGGAGGTTCCGGCCTGCTCAATTCGAGAAAAACTATCGTCATTTAGAGTGAGAATGAACTCATGCATCCTTGGATTGTTACTAGAACCCATTGGTAGGGTAGGAAACGTATTACTAAGTTTTTGGTATAAATACCTAGCATTTAAAACCGCTATTGCACTCATTCTTGTAATCCCATCAGAGCCTAAAGCCTTTAGGTATGTATAGGCCCTTACCTTGTGGGCAAAATTTCCATAATGTCTATGGAAGGACCCAATAGATTTTTTAGGAATAGCTGTTTTGTACAACTTACCTTCCTTGACCACCTGAATACCAGGAAGATAATCTATGAGTTTCTCACTCACAGCAACTATGCCGTCACCTGGACCACCTCCACCGTGAGGGATTGACCATGTTTTATGAAGATTATTATGAACGGCATCCACTCCTAATTTTGCTAAGTCTACATGACCAGCAATAGCATTCATATTGGCCCCATCCATATAGACGAGACCTCCAACCGAGTGAATAAGCTCTGCAATTTCTTTAAATTTACGCTCGAAGATTCCAGCTGTATTAGGGTTAGTAATCATGACCCCTGAGATTCTTTTTCCATATTGAGCAACTAGTGAGCTAAACTGTTCGAAGTTAATTTCACCAGATTCATCTGCTTCTATGCTAATAATGCCCATATCTTTTTTAGTGATATAGCCGGCCATAGTTGCTGTTGCAGGATTGGTTCCGTGGGCAGATCTTGGGATTAAAACAATATCCCTTAGTTCTTGTTCACCATTATTTCTGTGATAAGCTTGAAACATCTTCAGTCCAACTAATTCACCTTGAGCTCCGGCGACTGGTTGAGTCGTTACTCCAGGAAGACCTGTAATGTCTTTAAACATCTCCTGGATTTCGTAGAGAAGCTCAAGATTACCTTGTGCATCTTCTTCTGGTACCTGTGGGTGTAAACTTGTGAACTGTGGAAGTGAAGCGGCCCACTCATTAATTTCAGGATTGTACTTCATAGTACAGGAACCCAATGGATAAATTCCATCATCAGGACTTAAATTTTGATTCCCAAGTTTTTGATAGTACTCATAGATTTCTTCAATTGATTTTTCTTCTAATAAATAAGTTTTTACTCTTTTTTGTTCTTCTGAAATTAAATTAATCGTATTTGATATGCTTCTTGGTTTAAAATGCTTTTTAAAGAACTGTACTAGTTTGTGAAAATCGTGAGCGGTATGCTTATCACTAATACTTACCTTTAGTAGATTATTTGGTAGATTAAATCTTTTTGAGATGTCTACCCCAATATGAAGACCATCTTCTGAGCCCAGTTTTATAAGTTCATTGACGTTGGTGTTTACCTGGAGAACAAACTCATTAAAAAATGGTCCAGAGTATAATAAATCTACCCCTTCAAAAAGACTTAATTCTCTTGCAAGGTTGATAGTATTATCCATTGCTAATCTAAAGCTTTGTTCTAGTCCTTTGCTTCCTTTTTCTAGCAGGGCCGCTCCACATAGGGTGGCAAGAAAGGATTGATTCGAGCAAATATTTGAGGTGGCTTTTTCTCTACGAATATGTTGTTCTCTGGTTGAGAGGATAATGGCCTTGCAGTCACGGCCGCTGATATCCTTAGCTTTTCCAATAAATCTACCAGCGGCAGCTCTAATATAGTTTTTGCATTTATCGTTATAGCGAACCCCTAAGATGCCTAAACCTGGCCCACCAAAGTTTGGCTCAATTGTTAACGATTGTCCTTCAGCTACTAGTAAGTCAGCTCCTCCGGACTTCCCCCAAGCACTAGGTTCTTTAAGACCGTTATTTGATAATGCATGGAGATTAACTATGGCCACACACAAAGCACCGTTGTCGTGGCAAATATCAGTAAATTGGTCAACATCTTCAATTTGTCCCAAATTGTTTATTTGAGAGATGGCACAACCGGCTACAGACTTATCTTTTAATTTCTCTCGTAGTATATTTAAGTCAGTTAGTCCTGTGGTTTTATCCAGCGGAATATATTCAATCTCAAGGTCAGTTTCGATTGCCGTACTCTCAAGTACTTTTTTATCACCTGGGTAAATAAGTTCAGAGACAAGAACTTTATTTTGTTTTCTCTTAATGCGAGTACAACAACTTAAAGCCTCGAATAGGCAAGTTGATCGATCATACATTGATGCATTTATGGCCTCAAAACCAGTCATTTTGGCAATAATATTTTGATAAATCCACAACGATTGTAAAGTTCCTTGGCTTCTTTCTGGTTGGTATGGAGTATACGCGGTTGATAATCCCCTGATTCCAGAAACAAGAGGAATTACTTCACTTATTTTGAAATCCTGTAGCCCATCACCTATAAAGCTTAGTTTTA
>JBFKKF010000302.1:0-3423 GCA_041631355.1 Bacteriovoracaceae bacterium
AAATTGTAAGTTGAACTCCTTATCAATCTCCCCCTCACAACCTTCACTTACTACAGCATCGACTTTGTTACTCTCAATCAAAGTAGACAATTTAAGAAAAATATCCTTTTGATTTTCAAACTGTGGAAGTTGTTTAGAAGAATCAATATTAAGGGTCACCTGAGAAGGGGCCAAATGCCATTGCTTGATAAGAAGAACTTTTCTAGGTTTATCGGAGCAGCCCATTAAAATACTTGAGAGTAGAATCAAGCTCAATTTTATTTTATTCATCTTATTTCACGTCCCCTTACCTCACTATAAACTCTTGAAATCATGAGTGTTTATAGTGTCAATTTTCTATACGGCCATGGATAGATTTTACATCGAAATGCCCTCAAAGAGCAAACTCATGCATAATAATAATATGAGTAAAATATTAATCGCCTCACTATTTACCCTTCTAAATATGAGTTCTGCATTATCGGGGCAGGGACAATTTGTTTTCAACTACAAAAATATTAACTCAATAGTGGCAACTCTTTGTCATGTCTCAACTCCCAAAGATATGCCCAGTACTATTTATACTAGTAAGATTTCAATCGATAAGACGGTATATGGGACTCAACAAAAGCAAGTCCGCTTCGACATTACAGGTATCTGTAATGCACAGTTTGGTAGCAAGTCTAATAAACTTAAAAGTTTCGGAGAGGTGCTATCACTTACACTCGATTTAAATAAGTTACCTGCTCATGAGGGTACAATTGGATTAAATAAGTTCAAGCTTATTTTTACAGATAATAATATTAAGGCCATCGAATTAAGCGATTTTTTAACTGGTAAAAGGTCTATTATAAACCTAGAAAGTTCCCAGTGGGCACAATCAAATGCTGTTATTGCTCTAGACAGAAAACATAAAATCAAAATTAATTCTAACAAGACAAAAGCAGTTGAATTTAACTCAATTCTGGCCTTTGGAAAAAGTGATTTATACTTTGGGATTTGGTCCTACAACTCTTTCGGTTGTGCAGGACCAAAGCAAATATCAAGAAAAAATTGTGAAAAATTATTAGAGCAACTAGATTCCTAGTCCGCTTTCTCGTCCCGACTCATTCTAAAGTGGGGCTCATCTTTATCACCGACATGTGGTTGTCCCAGCTGTCCTTCCTGGTGAGCAATCAAGACTGATACTGCTGCATCCCCAGTAACGTTAACTGTTGTTCTTAACATATCTAGAATTCTATCCACCCCAAGTATAAGGGCAATACCAGCACTAGGTACTCCAATTGCCTCTAAGACAATCAAAAGCATAATGATCCCGGCACCAGGAATGGCAACAGTCCCAACTGACGCCAAAACAGCAGTAAAGATTATAGTTAATTGATCGCCAAAACTTAAATCAATTCCCGTCGCTTGAGCAATAAAACAAGCTGCAACAGCTTGATATAGTGCTGTACCATCCATATTAATCGTTGAACCTAGCGGAAGTACAAATGAGGTAACTTCTTCTTCAACTCCAAGGTTTTGCTCACATCGCTCCATCGTAACTGGCAATGTTGCCCCTGAGGAACTAGTAGAAAAGGCCAACAATTGAGCAGGTGCAATCCCTTTCATAAACGTTTTAAGCTTCATTGGTGTGAATAGCTTCAACATTAATGGGAAGGTTACTCCAGCGTGTAAAACTAAGGCAAACACCACCACAAAACAATAGAACCCAAGTGCAGAGAGTAGCTCGCCAATTTGAGAAATATCATCCCCAGCTACGGACACAATGGTATTTGCGAGCAATGAGAATACACCAAAAGGGGCCAGTAACATCGTCATGTCGACAACTTTTAAAACCACCTCATTGGCAATATCTAATAAGTTTACCAATTGATCAGACTTTTTATTTTCTAATTGAATTAAAGCAATTCCAAATATAATTGCTACAATAACAACTTGAAGCATATTTCGATTATTCCCGGCAGACTCAATCATATTCTCTGGAAACATATCAATAATAGGTTGCAAAGGTCTACGCTCCTGTGCCATTTTCGCATCATCAGCTTTTTGATTGACTGTCTCTTGGTAACTTGCCTTCAACTTCTCTGTTAACTCTGTTGGAATTGTCTCTCCTGGTTTAAATGTATTTACCATGACAAGTCCTATTGAGACTGCAATTGCCGTGGTAAATAAATAAACCGCAATTGTCTTTCCTCCCATTCTTGATAACTTCTTAATGTCTGATAGTGAAGCTACACCTACAATTAATGAGGTTAGAACCAAGGGAACCGCAATCAATTTAAGTAAATTAATAAAAATTGTTCCCCAAGGAGAAATCCAGTTTAAGGTAAATTCTTGCCAGCCAAAACCTGCAGCAACAATTCCATAAATTAAACCTAAGATCATCCCAATGATAATTTTCCAATGTAGTTTTTGATACCACTTCATTAAAAACCTCTTTTTTATATTTTGTTATATATTTAAGTGTTTAGTTTGTTTATTAATCAATAGTTAGCGTTAAGCCTGTAGGACCTTGAGAGCAATCATAGACCCCCTCCCATGTTCCACTGATAGGGTTATCTCTTCCCTGACCAACTCGTCTCAATGTAAATTCCTTACACCCATAAAACTCAATTCTTCCAGTAAAGAGTTTCTTATCCGCTGATATTTTACCGCTCAAAGGAACCATATCATAATCTTTTGGACGATTCACCCAACGCATCCCTCCCAGTGAAAGCTGGCCGCTCTTCTCATCATATTTTCCTTGCATGCGATAAGAACCTGTCGGTATATTCGGATTTTGGGCCGTTCCGTAAAAATAAAATAGTGCACTCACACTGTAGATTTTAGGAACTTTTACCGGAGTCACCGTTTTAGTTTTTTTAACGACTTTTACCGGAGCTGGACTTTTCTTAGGAGTTTTGCTCTTCTCTACAGGGGTTATATTCTTCTGTTGTATCAAGGAAACGAATATCATAACAAAAAGCAAATCTAACAGTGAAGTCAGCGATACGGTTGCTTTCTTAGGTCTTTTATAAACTGTTATTGGTCTATTAAGCATATTCTATTCTTTACTACGAGAGATAAATACTCGCGACAATTCTTTTATATTCAGTACTCTCATTCACCACACGCTCAATTTTTGGTTGAAACGTACTTTCAATAATCATAAACAAGATTGAAAAGGTTATCCCCAAAATAGTCGTATCCATGGCCAAGACAAATGCATTGGATAGTGAAGAAACATCAATTTGTCCTCCCGACTGAAATGCAGTCTGGGCAATAGCAAGGATGGTTCCCAAGATACCAAGTAATGGAAACACCTGAACTAAGGTTGACATAACACTGGCAAACATTTCGATTCTATAATGTCGGCTATAAAAAGGACGTCATATGAATGAGAGTGTTAAATCTTTTATCCGAGTTGCCAAAGATGCTGATTATCTACTTTCGTTTACGATG
>JBFKKF010000303.1:0-3411 GCA_041631355.1 Bacteriovoracaceae bacterium
CAATTTGAAACTGCTTTTAATAGAACTCTTGCCATCATCATTATCACTTGCCCCTGCGCCCTAGGTCTTACTCCTCCTTTCACGCTGGCACTGACTCTATCCAAACTTGCAAGAATTGGTGTTATTGTTAAAAATCCTACAGTCTTGGAAAACATCATCAAAGCTCGTAATATTTTCTTCGACAAAACTGGAACTCTTACACGTGGTCATTTTACAATAACTAAATGGGAAGAGTTAACCAATAATAAATTCCATGATATTCTTTTTACTCTTGAGCAAAGATCTAAACATCCCATCGCAAAGTCTTTAATCGAATACATATCAAAAAACAACCCTGGCCATGCTAAAATTAAAACGGTTAAAAACCACAGGGAATTGGTTGGGCGAGGGCCAGAAGCTCTTATAAATGATCACTGGTATCAAGTAATGCCAATCGAGTCTAAACAGACAAATGCGACTGTGATTGGTCTTTATAAAGAGGGTGAACTTGTAACTCGAATTACTTTAGAAGACGAAGTCAAAGCCTCAGCAGAGGCTGTTGTATCCCAATTAAAGACTTTTCACTTAACCCCATATATTATTTCAGGAGATAGTGTTGGACCAGTTCACTCAACAGCCAAAAAGCTAAATATTCCACTCCATCAAGCGTTTTATACCCTCACTCCAGAAGACAAAGCAGATATTATTAAAAGTACTCCAAACTCTATTGTGATCGGTGATGGTGCCAATGATGCAATTGCTTTGAGTTACTCCCTGGTTGGTATTGCAGTTCACGGAAGCGTTGATATCTCACTTAGAGCATGTGATGTTTTTCTATCAAAAAACAATCTTGATCAAATAATCAAACTTTTAACTACTTCTCGAGAAACTTATAAGATAATAAATAGGAATATCGCTTTTTCATTCTTATATAATCTTGTTGGAATTAGCCTTGCTTGCACAGGGTATATAACACCTATCGTTGCAGCTATTTTGATGCCAGTTAGTTCATTAACAATATTAATTTCATCAGTTATTGGTAACAAGAAATGGCGTAACGCACTTTCTTATGTAAAAAATTCATAAATTCTTTAACCTTGATATATATCATAAAACATGTCTCAATTTTCAACTAAATTATACTAGGTGAACAATTATGGATATTTTATTTTTTACTATTCCTCTTGCATTTATTTTAGCAATCGTATTTGTTGTTGCTTTCATTATATCTGTAAAAGACGGGCAGTATGACGACTTAGATACTCCTGTATTTAAAATGTTACTTGAAGATAAAGTTAATACTAATAAAAAGGATTCAGACCAATGAACAACTCAGAACAAAAACTAGAGACATTTGCTTATGATGATAAAATCATAAAAATGTTCTCAACTGTGACTCTACTTTGGGGAGTTATAGGAATGCTTGTTGGGGTGATTATTGCCTCACAACTAGCATTGTGGAAATTTAACTTTGGATTGGAATGGCTTACCTTTGGAAGACTGAGACCACTACACACTAATGCCATTATTTTTGCCTTTGTTGGTAACAGTATTTTTGCTGGTATTTATTATTCCGTACAACGCTTATGTAAAGCAAGACTCTTCAGCGATACATTAAGTAAAATTCATTTTTGGGGTTGGCAATTAATTATTGTTGCTGCTGCCGTTTCTCTTCCACTTGGACTAACTACGGGTAAAGAATATGCGGAGCTAGAATGGCCGATTGATATAGCAATCACCGTTATCTGGGTTGTTTTTGCAGTTAATTTCTTTGGGACGCTTTGGAAGAGACGTGAAAAACACATATATGTCTCAATTTGGTTTTATATTGCAACAATATTGACTGTGGCAATGTTACATATTGTTAACTCTCTATCATTACCAGTAAGCTTTATGAAAAGCTACCCTGTATTCGCAGGTGTTCAAGATGCTATGATTCAATGGTGGTACGGCCATAATGCTGTTGCATTCTTTCTTACAACTCCCGTTTTGGGATTAATGTACTACTTTATACCTAAAGCAATTAATCGACCTGTTTATTCATACAGACTTTCAATTGTTCACTTTTGGTCACTTATCTTTATCTATATTTGGGCAGGGCCTCACCACTTACTCTATACCTCTCTACCAGATTGGGCACAAACATTGGGGATGATATTTTCAATCATGTTATGGGCACCATCATGGGGAGGAATGATCAATGGACTTTTAACCCTCAGAGGAGCATGGGATAGAGTAAGAAGAGAGCCTATTTTAAAGTTTTTTGCTACTTCAGTAACGTTTTATGGAATGTCTACTTTTGAAGGTCCATTATTATCAATTAAGTCTGTAAACGCCCTGGGACACTACACTGACTGGATCATTGGGCATGTTCATGGTGGAGGCATTGGTTGGAATTATTTTATGGCCGCAGGTATTCTTTACTATATGATTCCAAAACTTTGGAAAACAAAAATTTACTCCGACAAACTTGGAAATATTCAATTTTGGACTGGAACCATCGGCCTTGGCCTTTACTACGTTTCAATGCTTGTTGCTGGAATCACTCAAGGTTTAATGTGGAAAGCAGTTGATGCAAAGGGAGACCTTCTATATCCAGATTTCGTAGAAACTGTTGTTCAAATTCTTCCTCTCTACTGGGTAAGACTTTTTGGTGGACTCCTAGTTTTCGTAAGCATGCTAATCATGGTCTACAATATGATAAAGACGATACAATCTGCAAATGCCGCAGATCAAGCAGATGAAGTTTATTCAGCGCCGATTCCAACATGGAAACACTCTAAAAATAAAGATGAAGGTCATAGAAGACTTGAGGGACTAACAGCTACCTTCACTGCTCTTGCACTCATATCTGTACTTGTTGGAACTTTAATAGAATTCATACCTGCTTTAATGTCCAACTCATTTATTGAGATTAGTGAAAAAGTTAAGCCTTATACCCCACTCGAATTGGCCGGACGAGATATCTATATCAGAGAAGGTTGCTACACCTGTCACTCACAGATGATTCGCCCTATGGTCAATGAAAATCTTCGTTATGGAGAAGCATCTCAGGCAACTGAGTTTATTTATGATCGACCATTTCAATGGGGATCTAGAAGAATAGGCCCAGACCTGGCCCGTGAGGGTGGTAAACGTCCTAATTATTGGCACTACAAACATATGATAGACCCTAGGGCCATGACTGATCACTCAATTATGCCTGAATATTCATGGCTAATCCGAAAGAAAACTGGATATGAGGTGCTTCCAAAAAAACTAAAAGTAATGAAGTCTCTAGGGGTCCCTTATACGGACATGGAAATCACAAAAGCTATCGAAAACGCCAAGAAACAACGGTAAGTTGAATGATATGGCGATTGAACTTGTAGGTGATACAACACAACCAACTAGTTTGGTTGGCGATACGTCACAACCCATTAAATTAGTTGG
>JBFKKF010000304.1:0-3411 GCA_041631355.1 Bacteriovoracaceae bacterium
GCTGTGAGGCGCATTAACGGCCACAAGGGTCATAGAGTAGAATATAGTTAATACCATAATTAGATTTCTCATCTATATAATTCTATGCTAAATAGCAGCAAATGGAAAATATAGATTTACTCACCAAGTCATACAATTATGAATTAGATGCTAATTTCATTGCAGATCGTCCAGTACCAGGCCGTCATCACTCCAAGCTTATGGTATACGATCAAGAAAATGATCAAGTTATCCACACAAGTTTTCAGAATATTTCCGAGTTTCTCCCAGCTAAGAGCCTTGTGGTACTTAATGAATCAAAGGTTTTCCCTTGTCGCTTACTAGGGGAAAAAACATCAGGCGGAAAAGCTGAGCTTTTTTTACTTTCTCTTTTAAGGTCAAAGCACGGTTATCCTGCCATGATAAAATCTCGAGGAAAGAAAAAACTGGGGGATAAATTTTTATTTGGTAATCTAGAAGCCACTATAACCCGAAGGGGAGATGAGGGAGATTTTTATATTGAGTTTAATATCTCAGATGAAAAACTACTTATGACTCTTGAGGAGATGGCCCACATTCCTATTCCTCCGTATATTCGAGATGGTATTGCTGACGAAAAAGATCGTGAAGACTACCAAACTGTTTACGCCAAAGAGTTAGGATCAGTGGCTGCTCCCACCGCGGGACTTCATTTTACTGAAAAAGTGTTTGAGTCCCTAGCAGCAAAAAATATCGATAAAGCTTTTGTCACTCTTCATGTTGGTGCTGGAACATTTAAACCTGTAAACAGTGATAATATTTTAGAACATAGAATGCATTCAGAACTATTTCGCATCTCTAAAGACAATCTCAATAAACTTAATCAAGCTCAGAATATTTTTGCAGTGGGTACCACTAGCTTAAGAGTGTTGGAATCAAGCTATAAAAATGAAAAATTTTATTTTGATCAAGACAATGGTTTTTCAGAGACAAGTATCTTTTTATATCCTGGGGTTCCTGTTAATTCGATTCGTGGTTTAATTACTAATTTTCATCTTCCTCAATCCACATTATTAATGTTAGTGAGTGCATTAATTGGCAGAGAGAAAACTTTAGAGCTTTATGAAATTGCAAAAGAGAATAAATATCGATTTTTTAGTTACGGTGATGCTATGTTAATTTTACGAGGAAAGAGATCTTGAGTATAAACGGAATATATAATTTAGAAGCTAAGTCTGGAGAGGCCAGAGCAGGGGTAGTCACTACTTCTCACGGTGTGATTAAAACTCCAATCTTTATGCCAGTAGGCACGAGGGCCAGTGTTAAATCTTTATGGCAAGAGGACCTAGAAGAACTTAATGCTCAAATTATACTTGGTAATACTTATCATTTGTATTTAAGACCCGGACACGAGCTTATTGCTAAAATGGGTGGATTACACAAATGGATGACCTGGGATCGTCCCATCTTAACGGACTCAGGAGGATTTCAAGTTTTCTCTTTGTCTGACCTTAATAAAGTGACAGAGGAAGGTGTAAAGTTTCAATCCCATATCGATGGCTCCTATCATATGCTCTCCCCAGAAAAATCTATGGAAATTCAAAAGGCCCTGGGCTCTGATATTGTGATGATCTTTGATGAGTGTCCGAAACTTCCTGCATCAAAGGAAGTATTAAGAGAATCTATGGAGTTGACCCTTAGGTGGGCAAAACGCTGCCGAGACTACCCTTTGCAAGAACATCAACACCTTTTTGCCATTATTCAAGGTGGCCTTCATGTGGACCTAAGACAAGAGTGCATGGATAGACTTATGGAGTTAGACTTTCCAGGGTATGCACTGGGAGGACTTAGTGTTGGAGAAAAAAATGAAGAGATGGTCTCTTTTCTTAACTCATTTACGCCTAAGATGCCCGAGGATAAACCACGATACCTAATGGGAGTGGGAAAGCCACTTGATAT
Organism: Bacteriovoracaceae bacterium; assembly: GCA_041631355.1. GTDB lineage: Bacteria > Bdellovibrionota > Bacteriovoracia > Bacteriovoracales > Bacteriovoracaceae. The sequence goes on from JBFKKF010000304.1 coordinate 1,918, forward strand.
TTTAAATGGAATTAGGGCAGGAATTGATATGTTTGATTGTGTGCTCCCAACCAGAAATGCCCGTAATGGACAATTTTTAACTAAGTATGGGCCTCTAAATGTTAAAAAGCAGCGCTTTATTGCTGATGAGCTACCACCGGATCCGGATTGTGACTGTAAAGTGTGTAAGCGATACTCAAGAAGCTATATTAGGCACCTATTTAATGTTGGAGAGTATCTTGCGGGACAATTAATTAGTTATCACAATATCCATTTCTATTTACGCATGGTGGAAAATGCTAGAGAAGCAATAATTAACGATAAGTTTGACGATTATTATAAAGAATTTTATAAATGCTACACAGAAAATAGATATTCATAAATTAGGAGAAATAAATGTTAGGTCTAATCATCTCAAATGCTCATGCTCAAGCAGCAAATCCAGCTCAACCCAATGCGATTATGTCGATGCTACCGCTAGTTATAGTATTTATGATTTTTTACTTCTTAATGCTTAGACCTCAAAAGAAACAAGTTGAAGAGCAAAAAAAATATCTTGCTTCCCTACAAAAAGGGGAGGAAATTTATCTAAAATCTGGGATAATTGGAACTGTATACGGCATCACAGACAAGGTTGTGACCATTGAAGTTGAAGGTGGAGTTAAGCTTAAGGTTTTAAAAAGCTATATTGCTGGTTCAGCAAAAGATATCTTTACACCCAAGGCGAAAGAGGCTTAATTAGATCTAGGAAATTATATGTTTGGACTTGGTGTTGGTGAAATTCTTGTTATTTTAGTTATTGCTCTAATTTTCATAGGGCCTAAAAAATTACCTGAGCTTGCAAAAGGACTAGGTAAAGGAATGCGAGAATTTCAAAACGCAATGCGAGGCATTAATACCGTCGTTCAAAACCCTCTTGATCATGAGTATTTCAAAGAGGATGAAAAGAAATTAGAAGACAAGAATCAGTCTGAGAGCGATCATAAGGATGAGTCCACTTCCACAGCCCCCACTAATGAATCTTCAAAAGATGATAAGCATAACGCTTAATTAATTCTACGAGTTAAAATTAACTGAAAATTTACCACTAAACATGTTTGCTAGGTTGTTGAAAATTGTTTAGAATTTTTAAGTATTTTTAATCAACTTAGTCAAAAGGTAAGTTAATGAATCGCAATTGGTGGTATCGGTTTAGTTTTTTTCTCGTTATGTTTGCAATCGCAATCGTGACTGTTATTCCTACAATGTTTAATTTTGATCCGGAAAAAAGTTCATTTCCAGTAAAATCAAAAATTAATTTAGGCCTTGACCTGCAAGGTGGCCTTTACATGGTTTTAGGTATTGACTTCAATAAGGTTTATGCTGATGAAGTTAAAAATTATATTACAAAGGTTAAGTCAACACTAGTTGATGAAGCCGGAATTCAGTCTGAATTAGGTGATTTAATTGTTAGAGATGTCACAGATCCGATGCACTCACTTGTTCTTAAGAACGCATCACAGGTTCAAGAAGCAA
>JBFKKF010000305.1:0-3388 GCA_041631355.1 Bacteriovoracaceae bacterium
ACTGACTTTAAAAGAGTATGCAGACATTATCGCTACAACACTATTGTTACAGGCAGGGGATAAAAAACAAGTTTGGGATAATTTGTTTTCTCCACTTACTAAGAAATTAACTATTGATACTTATGAACACGAAGTATACCTATTCAAACTTAGTCATGAAGAGATTCACTTTGAGTTTGAAAATGAGCAGTATAAATACTCAACCCTCGCTATCGGAGCTCAGTCAGTGGCCTTTCAAGATGCCTATGGTATGGTTTTAGAAGGGTATAGTTTTTCTTTTGATACCAAGGGGAGCCAACAAGTATTTGTAAATGAGCTTGAGGCAATTGTTACCCTACATGCTAAGGCCCAAAGAAAAAGAGCCGGTGTGGCTCTTGGAGAAGGATCACTTCAAAGTCCGATGCCTGGAAAAATATTTAAAATTCATCTCGGTAAGGGAGAAGATGTGAAAAAAGGAGATCCCGTTTTAATTGTTGAAGCAATGAAAATGGAGCATACCATTCGAGCTCCTAAAGATGGGGTTATTAAGGATATTTTTTATAAAGAAGGAGATCAAGTACAAGGTGGTGTTCTTCTGTGTGAAATAGATTAGAGAGGGATTGTGTTTTCCAAAATAATTGAGAGAGTTAAAATTGTCGAAGTTGGTCCAAGAGATGGTCTTCAGAATGAGGCAAAAAGCCTTAGTCTTGCAGATAAGCTAGAGTATATCAGCTTGTTGGCCGATACAGGGCTATCAACAATTGAGGCCACTAGTTTTGTTCGTCCAGATAGAATTCCGCAAATGGCAGATGCCAAGGAGCTTTTTTCAAAGTTATCTCACCAAGCATTTTTTAACACCATTGATTTTCCATGCCTTGTACCTAACGATAAAGGCTATGCATTAGCAAAATCTGTGGGAGTTAAGGAAATAAGTTTATTCTCTGCAACCAGTGATGCTTTTACTCAAAAAAATATTAATTGCTCTGTGGGTGAGAGCTTTAAAAGAATGAAGTCTGTGGCAAACGAAGCTAATCAAGATGGGATTAAAATACGTGGTTATATTTCAACTGCTTTTGGATGTCCCTATGCCGGGGAGATGGATTCAGCTCAATTAGTAGACGTAGTGAAGAGATTTTTAGACCTTGGTGTTTATGAAATATCGATAGGAGATACTATTGGGGTCGCAACGCCAAAGCAAGTACATGAATACTTGGCCGAAGTTTTAAAAGTGATTGATAAAGATAAAGTGGCCATGCATTTTCATGATACTAGGGGAATGGCGCTAGCAAACATTTTAGTTTGTCTGGAGTATGGTATATCAACTTATGACTCTTCTTCCGGAGGCCTTGGAGGATGTCCCTATGCTAAAGGTGCCACAGGAAACGTTGCGACCGAAGACGTTTATTATCTTATGAGCTCATTAGGAATCGAGACTGGCATTGATATTGATAAATTAGTTAAGGCATCTAAGTTCATTTTAAATAAGGTTGGTAAAGAATCACCTTCAAAATACTTTCAAACAATACAGGGACAATAATGACCTACAAAAATCTCTCGCAAATCAATATTGAAAAAAAAGATCACTCACTTTGGATTACTCTTAATCGTCCAGATGCTAGTAATGCTTTTACTTCTAAGATGATAGAGGAGTTAGTTTCAACTCTGTATCAAGCAGATGAGGATAATGAGATTAGAGTTATTGTTGTTACCGGAGCTGGAAAGCATTTCTGTGCTGGTGGCGATGTAAAAGATATGCAAGATAAAAAAGGTATGTTTGCAGGTGAGCCAAATGAATTAAGAGAGCGATATAAAAGAGGAATTCAAAGGATTCCTCGCTGTATGAATTCCCTTTCAACACCAGTTGTGGCCATGGTTAATGGAGCAGCTATTGGAGCAGGGCTCGATTTTGCATGTATGTGCGATATTAGAATTGCGAGTGAAAAATCTAAGTTTGGTGAAACATTTACGAAGCTTGGGCTTGTTCCCGGAGATGGGGGAACTTATTTTCTGCAAAGAATTGTTGGTTTTGCCAAGGCCATGGAACTAACATTAACTTGCAGCGTACTTGATGCAAGTGAAGCAAAAAATATCGGACTGGTAAACTACGTTGTCGGGGCAGATGAGTTGATTGATAGAACCACTGATGTTGTAAATAAAATTTCTTCAAATGCGCCAATTGCCACCCAGATGGCAAAGAGAGCAATTGTTCACGCTTATAAAAATGATTTAGATTCAAACCTAGATCTACTTTGTGCCTATCAAGGTATTACTCAGAGAACATCGGACCACTTTGAAGCGGTTAAAAATGTTTTTTCTCAAGATAAAAATGAATTTCACCATCATTAATTTCTTTATAAAATCTTAATTTTCTTTGACATTCATACACTAATTTTTAACAATTAAATTATACCAATTATTGCAAACGGGATGTGAGTGATTAAACTGAATTTAATATTAACTTTGGTTCTCCTGATAAGTTGTTCCAATCTTAATTTTAAGTCTTCTCAAAAAATTTCCACAACGTTTGACTATAAACCTGAAAGGACTCAAGAAGTTTCGATTAAGGTAACGAAGCATTTTTATATGTGGGGTCTTTACCCTAACAAACATACAATAGATGTTGATAAAGTTTTTCTAGAAAAGGGTTTCGATTCTGTTTCTGATTTAAAAATCAACGAAATTAAAACGGTAGATAAGGCAGTGTGGTCTGTGATCACTTTGGGAATGTATTACCCTGAGTCTTATATGCTAGTAGGTAAAACCAATTAACAGTTTTTTCCACGGATGGATAATTTGGCCACGGACGGCCATTTTTTTTAATTTACTCATCAAGCGATTTTAAAAGATCATTAAAGAAATTTGATTTGTATTGCTGCTCTTCTTCTTCACTCATATATCCAAAAGAATTTCGGTCTTGTTCAATATAGTAGTCATCATGTTTAATTAAAAAACGGCTTGGATGTCTTTTGATCTCTCGTCCATAAATTTTTCGCATTTGAGCATAAGTCATAATCAGTCTTCTCTTGGCCCTTGTGATACCTACATAGCAAAGTCTTCTTTCTTCATCGATGTCAGACATTTCTTTAATAACATTTTTATGGGGAAGAAGTTCTTCTTCCATTCCAACCAGAAAGCAAGTGTCAAACTCAAGACCTTTAGATGAGTGAAGAGTCATTAACTGCACTTCATTTTTTAACAGCCCATCATTATCTTTTTGATTGTCTTGGTTATCAGCAAGAAGTAGTCTTTCTAAGTAATTTTGAAGGCTGGCCTCTTCTCTAAAACGATCAACAAATCGATCAGTTGATAATATAAAGCTTCTCACATCATCTTTTTTACGAGCGGCTACCTTTGGAGAATCATAAGATTTACTTACAAAATCCATATAGTTGATTTCATCAATTAATGA
>JBFKKF010000306.1:0-3381 GCA_041631355.1 Bacteriovoracaceae bacterium
AGTGAGTGTTTAACCACGCAATCATCAATTTCTAAATCCCTATTGCGAGTGATAATAATATTTGTTCTTTTTGGGAGTGCTCCTCCCATGGCCTCAAAGTTTTTGCGGCCTGTAATAATGCAATGGCCGACAGTGGTTTGCTTAAAGTACTTAAACTCTAAGGGGAGATGCCACATCATTTGATTATCTTTGCCGATAACTCTGTTCTTTCCCATGGCCGCAATCAAAGAAATAATCATACTGCTACAACACCTTTAATATGAGGATGGGATTCATAACCTACCAATTCAAAATCTTCAAATTTAAATTGGTCAATATCTTTAACCTCTGAGTTAATTTTCATTTGAGGAAGAGGCAGCGGATCTCTAGACATTTGTAATTTACATTGTTCCATATGATTAGAGTAAATATGAGCGTCGCCTAAAGTGTGAACAAACTCTCCAGGCTCTAGGTCACAAACTTGTGCTACCATCATAGTAAGAAGAGCATAACTTGCAATATTAAAAGGGACTCCTAAAAAAATATCAGCTGATCTTTGGTAGAGCTGACAGCTAAGTTTTCCATCAGCAACGTAGAACTGAAAAAACATATGACAAGGAGGAAGGGCCATATTTTCTAACTCTCCTACGTTCCATGCATTTACAATGAGTCGTCTCGAGTTAGGATTCGTTTTAATTTGTTCAATAACATTTTTAATTTGATCGTGAGTTTTTCCATCAGCGCCTTGCCAACTTCTCCATTGAACTCCATAAACCGGTCCAAGGTCTCCATTATCATCGGCCCACTCATTCCAAATTCTCACGCCATTATCTTGCAAATACTTTATATTTCCAGAACCTTTAAGAAACCAAAGTAGCTCATGAACAATTGACTTTAAATGAAGCTTTTTAGTAGTGACCATAGGAAATCCTTCAGACAAATCAAAACGCATTTGATGACCGAAAACTGATTTAATTCCAGTTCCAGTTCTATCTTCTTTATGAACTCCACTGTCGTAAGCTCTTTTCATAAGATCAATGTATTGCTGCATATTATGTCCTCCGGTGATATTCTACGATATTGTGTGTGTTAGCACTAAAGATAACAAATTAGAAAATCATTGAGAAGCAAGACAGTTAATTAATTTTTTAGCGCAAAACGTCACAAGTATTTATTTGAGGAGTTCCTAATGCTCTTGTACAATAAAATCAGCAATTTATATTTAAGAAAAATTTCAAGGTGAAGGTAGACAGTATGACTCAAGTGAAAACTGGATTAATGCGAATTAGAGATGAAAAAAATCTTCAAGATAAATACCAAGGAAATATTGGGATTCTCTGTCATAGCGCTAGTATAGACGAAAATTACCAACACTGTGTTGAAATTTTAATGAACACTTTCCCTGGCAAGGTAAAAAAACTTTTTGGCCCCCAACATGGTTTTGTTACCGACGTCCAGGACAATATGATTGAAAGCGATCATTTTAACCATCCTCACTTTAATATACCGGTTTATTCTCTCTATTCTGAAACAAGAATTCCAACTGATGAAATGCTTGAAGGACTTGATCATATTTTTATTGACCTGCAAGACGTTGGAACAAGAATTTATACCTATATTTACACCATGACCTATATGTTGGAAAAATGTGCAGAGAAAAATATTCAAGTAGTGGTTCTAGATCGCCCTAACCCTATTAATGCCCAAGACGTAGAGGGAAATATTTTAGACCCTAAATTTGCGAGCTTTGTAGGCCGCCATCCTCTCCCGGTTAGACATGGACTAACAATAGGTGAAGTAGCACTGATGCATCAGAAATTTTGGTGTAACAAAAAAGTAAAATTAGATATTATTGAAATGGAAAATTATCGCAGATCAATGAATTTTTATGAAACAAGACTCCCCTATATTAATCCATCTCCTAATCTTCCCACAATAGATGGATGCTATACTTTTGTAGGGACAGTTCTCTTTGAAGGAACAAATATTTCTGAAGGCAGAGGAACTACCCGAGCGCTAGAACAAATAGGTCATCCTAAATTTGATCCGTGGAAATATATCGAACATTTTAATAATATTTTTAGAGTTCAAAATCTCGCTGGTTTCACACTACGCCCTGTGGCCTTCTATCCCATGTTTCAAAAACATGCTGAAAAAAATTGTGGAGGCTATTTTATTCATATAACCGATCATACTAAGTTTAAACCCTGGCGTGTATCCCAAATACTTCTAAAAGAACTCAAACACATTCTGGGTGAGGACTTTAAATTTAAGACAGATCCCTATGAGTATGAATACGAAATGAATCCCATGGATATGATTAACGGAACAGATCGCATCAGACAATGGTATGACACCACTGAAAATTATGAGTTTCTAGATCAAATTGAAGCTGAACAAATGGGGCCATTCCTAGAACAAAGGACCCAGATTCAATTATATAAGTAGTTGATTTTACACCTTTAAACATTCTATAACTAAGCATTTATCTCGGACTTACCGACAAGGATATTGGATAAGGGATAAAATGCGAAAAATATGTTTGATTATATTTTTTGGGCTCAGTATGGCCCAAGCGATGGCAGAGGAACAATGGCATGAAATTATGCCCATTGATTCGTGTTCTCAGCTTGTACTTGAGTACAAAAAAGAAAGTGAATACATTGTTAGATATAGACCGACACCTGAATCAGAACAATATTATGTCCATGAAACAAAACTTGATGATATAAATGATCTATCCTCCTTAACAGATGTTATTTATGATTTAGAACAGAAATATTGCTTTGATAAGCATCAAACTAGCTTAACGAGTACTGAAGCTAAATGTGCTCGAAAAAATCGTGAAGTCACACCTCTTAGTCAAGAATACTTAGGTTTAATAAGAGACGTAATGACTATTATTGATGAAGCAGATAATAATTGTAAAGACGTTATCCCGTTGATTGAATTACAAACAAAGATATCTCAGCTTTCCAATGAGCAATTAATTAATTTTTCATCTGCCATAGATCCACTTAAATTATTCACTGGTAAAGAAACAGATAAAAAGATTGATCATTTCTACGAGTGTGGAGGTGTAAAAGGCTCAGACAAGTTTGTACGCAATCTCATAGTAATTGAAGCTAAAAATGCCTGCCTTACCCCTTCACCTCCAGGGCTACTCGGTTTTAAAGAAGTTGTAGAAATAGCAAACAAAGTCTCCAAAAACTATAAAGACAAACATATTGTTAACCTTAACTCTAAGCAAAATAATATTATATACGATTCAGTTGGAATGTTTGTTGAAAGTATTTTTAAAGAACAAGCATTGAATATCTTTGGAGACGATATAGACATCGATAAACTTGTGAGCTCTCTTCCCTCCATGAGAAAATATAAAACCACCAAGCCTAAATACGC
>JBFKKF010000307.1:0-3376 GCA_041631355.1 Bacteriovoracaceae bacterium
ACATTAACTGGAATATTAAAATCCAGAGTGAAGTTAAGTACTTCTCCCAATGTCCAAATTTTATCCGTAGGAGGTGTGATAGAAGTTACATATGGTTCTGTAGCATCAACAATTACGTTTGGAGTAAGTGGAGGAGAAATATTTAAAAGAGAATCTGTACTAATGGTATCTCTAATGGTTGCTCCATTTAAATTAATGGTATTACCAAGGAGAACGCCATTGTCATCAGCATCTCCGGTGGCAACCACATATTTAAAAATTAGTTCATTTGTTCCTGAACCTGAAAGGTAGTATGCAGGCTTTGTTACTCCTCCAATATCTAAGTCAATATAGGGAATGCCTCCAGACACAATCACCTCTTCGGAGAACTTTAAGGTGAACTCTAGGGAGCCACCAGCATAGTAAGTTCCCGCCGCTGGCATGGTATATCCAGTAACGTAAGGAGTTTGTCCGTCAACTAAAGCGGTTGTGACATTGGTCGGAGTAATTGTTAAGTCTGCAGAGTTCCCTCCTGCATCAATAATGGCTCCACCGTTTAGATTAAATGAAGAGATATCAACTCCATCAACGTCAACTTGTCCGTCACCTACCGTGTAGCTAAAAATTAGAGAAGTTGAGCCTGAACCTGATAAGTAGTTGGCGTTTACAGCACTTCCTCCTACATTGAGCACTAACTGAGGAGTACCTGAAACATAAACATCTTCAGAAAAGGTTGTGAAAATGTTAAAGCTTTGACCGTTAAGATAGGTGCTTGGGGAGATACTTGCAATACTCACAGACACTGTTGGGATAACGGCATCGACTTTTACTTCGGTAAAGCTTCCAGCAGGAATACTGGTAGGCGTATTGGTCAATGTTCCACCGTTAAGAAAAGTAATGGCCCCACCATTAAGATCAATAGTTGTTCCAACTTCAATCCCGTTTGAGTCTTCATCATTTGCGGCAACAGTGTATCTAAAGGTTAAAATTTTACCACCGGAGCCAGCATAGTAATTAGCAAATGTTGAAGTCGAGCCAATGGTAATCGGAATACGCGGAGAACCCTCAACGCTTAGATTGTATGGATGTTCAATTTTGATATCAATGGCCTGAGATTGTTTATATATTTTAGAGTTCGTAGTTTTAAGACTGAATTCGTTTGTTACTTCTTTATGATTAGTAAATAGCCCACCACCTGGCTCTTCCGATTCTTCGAAACAGCCGGTAATCATTAAGCTCATTAAAAGCAAAGTGATGAGGTTAAACTTCAAGTTTTATCCTTATTATAGTTATCTGTTAAAATTCAATCTAAGCTACTGGTCCTATTCTAATATCCTTATCGAAATAGCTAATATAAATCTTAGATATAAAGAAGGATTGCTAAAGATTTTATGGACTTATGTCACAAAATACTCGTAAATAATTAATATTTACAAATGTTAAGGTTGATTATTGTGCAAAGAAATCATGGCACTAATTAAAGTAGTTACTAAAAAAATGCCTCATTTGATCACATTTAAATAGCTGATATAATTAAAAAAATACTACCATAAGGGGAAATTTTCGTTTTGGGCAGGCTAAATGAAAATAGAATGGATGGAATCAAGTTTCTATTGGTTTGGAAGCTTTAGGGTGATTAATGTCACCAAGGAGAGGGCGTATGGATTCTAAGATGTTTTTTGGGTTTATAAAAAATCAACGAGGGAGTATGGCCCTTGCTGTCGCCGGCTTATTAGTTGTTATGTCTGCCGGAGTAGTCCTCTTTACGCAGAGACAAAACCAATCAAACCAAATTGATCTAAGAGAGCAAGAAAGATACCAGGCTCAAGTTATAGTTGAAAAGATGAGAGCTTTAGCAAATTTCTTGGTAAGTTCAAATGTTATAGTTTGCAAGGAAGAACCTTTTTTATCGGCAGGTGATAGTGTCCCTAATAAATGTCGATGGACGGGGCTTCAATATTTTAATGGTCAAACTAATCAAGTGACTACGGATTCAATTGGTTTTGATTCGGGAACATATAATGAGAATAATTTTATCGTTTTCAATGTGGACACTTCTAAAATCGAGTTAAAAGAAGCGACAGGAGAAGCTGAAGGGGATGAGACCCAGCAGGTAGAGAATACATCAGTTGATATTAGAGGAAGTATTGCTTTTAAATTATATGACCTTTCTAAAGATGAATTAGAGATAAGCAATTTATTAGGGAGTGTTCCTCGTGAGTATGAAGATTCTGATCAGGATCATCATATTGTATTGATTAAAATCAATGTAAAATATGGTGATAAGTTTGAAGTTGTACGAAAGGAAGTAGATGGAAGTATTATTACAGAGAGGGTACGAAAAGAAGGTTTTACTATAAATAAGTATTTTGCCATGAGAAGACCTATTGCAATACCTAAGATAACTGTGAATGATGCTGAGTGTGCGACAACTTGTCAGCCTAGTGTCTCACAGGACTTTTCTCCTGAGTGTAGAAGTGATCAGTCTATGGATTATAATGATGAGGTTAAAGTTGATGGGAAAATTGTAAATCTTGGCCCAGGGGTGTTGTATAAATTAGCTGTCGCCAAGAAAGTAAAGTTTGATTCTAGAAAATATCCAGGAGTGGAGAACCCTCCTACTCAAAAAATAGATATTATGCAAGGAAGAGACTACTTATTACCAGGAGAGCAAGTAGTATGGACCGATACCCTAACTTGTAGAACTCATAAAACAACAACTGTTAGAAATTGTAGAGGGGGTTCTTGTGGTGGACCTTCAGGGCCGCAAGAGCCAGAACAGCACTCTACAGGGGGAGGAACTGTGTCATATGGAATTGATATCAACCCTGCAAATGCTGAGGTTACAAATAATTCAAGCATTGAGCCAGCAAGACTAACAGATAAGGTGACTACAATTAATGGTGTTCCTTATAAACAAGAAAACACCGTACTTATAAGAATAATTCCAACACATTAAAAGTGATGAATTGGGGATAATATGAAGTTAAGAAAGAATTTAAAGCAATCAGGTATTTCTCTAATAGAGACTTTAATAGTTGGAGCAGCTCTGATTGGGACGAGTGCAGTTGTTGTAAAGACATTCCAAAAATCAAGGCAGTCAACAGAAACAGTAAAGCAGAAAGAAAAAATAACAACTTTAAATATGGAATTTGCTAATAAGATTAAACTCTTGTTCAGTGAAACTAAAGACGCTGGTGGAAAGAGAACCCAGGGACTTTGTAAGTACATAGGTAATCATGCAAGTACAGGAAAAATCGGAGGGGTCTATATATCCTTACCAAGCTATGATGATGAAATATTTGATAAATCAAGATGGGATAAAGTATTTCCTGAGTTTGTTCCTGTTTCAAATGAAAGGTGTAATTTTCCAGCAAGTAATTCTTATAGAAAATGC
>JBFKKF010000308.1:0-3359 GCA_041631355.1 Bacteriovoracaceae bacterium
ATCCTTACAACCGACTAAAAGTTTTCCCTGCTTAGAGGAAACTTGTCCAGGTGATAGTTTGACGCTGTTGGCTTCAATAGAGATCTTAAAAACTTTGAGGCGTTTTGTATTTAAATAGCAATAAGTACCAGGCCAAGGAAAAAGGGCTCGTACTTGGTTATGGAGTTCCTGGTATGACTTATGAATAAAGTCTAAATGGCCATCATTTCTCTGCAGAGTTGGAGCGAATGATACAGCACTTTCATCTTGCACGACAGGGTGTAGACTATCTTCAATTAATTGATATATAAAAGTGTTTAGAGATAGGGCGGCTTGATATTTTAGTCTTGTATAAAGCTGGCCTCCCGTCTCATTGGGGTTAATTGCAAGCTCATGACTTAAACAAATATCTCCTGCATCCATTTTTTTAACCATTTTCTGAATACTTACTCCAGTATATTCATCCCCATTTAACAGAGCATATTGTATAGGAGCAGCGCCTCGATATTTAGGTAATAGAGAGGTGTGAATATTAAAACAACCTCGTTTAGGGATTTGTAAAACTTTTGTTCCTAAAAACTGGGCGAAGGCAAGTACAATGAAAGCATCAATACCTTCATTATCTAGCTGATCGATAAACTCAGCTTCGTTATTGATATTATCTGTTTGAAAAAAAGGAATTTTATTATTTTTTGCAAATGTAATTACCTCCGGACTCTTTAGTTCCATCCCTCTGCCGGCTTTACGGTCGGGCATAGAAACTACATATTTTAGATTAACTTGGGGATGATTATGTAGCATATCCAATGAAGGTACAGAGAAGTCCGGTGTACCAAAGTAAACAATATTTAGCTTTTTCATAAATTATGATTTTTTTGTTTTTTTGCTTTGATTAATTTCTTCTTGAAAAAATTCTTTTTCAAGGGACTAAGACGATCAATAAACACGATACCGTCTAAATGATCATTTTCATGTTGAATGCATATTCCAAGGAGTTCTTTGGCGTCAATTGATTGATTATTGCCATCGGTATCTTGGTATGAAACGACAATATGGTCAAAGCGCTTTACATCCTCGTAAACGCCTGGAAGGGATAAGCAACCTTCTTGATAAGTGGTTTCGCCTTCTTTGGATTCAATCTTAGGGTTAATAAATATTTTGGGATTAAAATTGGAGAGGTTGTACTCACCAGAGCCCTCAGATGTTTCTTCTCGATTATAGTCCACGTCAATAACAAAGATTCGTTTGCTAATACCTATCTGGGGAGCAGCTAGTCCAATTCCAGGAGCATTATACATTGTATAAAGCATATCTAGACACAAATCCTTAAGCTCTTGGTTGAACTCAGTAACTTCTTCAGCAACTTTCGTTAATACCGGATCTGGATATGTGTGAATTGATAGTAATTCGCCTTTAAGTTGGTAGTTTTCTAATATTTGTTCCATAGCAGTTATATAGCATAACAGTTTTATAAATTGAAACAATAATAGCTATTTACAATGAGCGATTACGATAGAAACTGAGTATAATTTGGCCGAAAAAAACCATTGGAATTCCCATGGTTGCCACTAGGGCAGGAAGTTTTCCGCTATTTCCTAAAGATACCATTCCGGTATGGGCCCCCCAGAAAACAATACTGAATAATAAGGTGATAACAATACTTTTGCCGAAGCCCGCAGCGCGGCGATTTGGATTAAAAATACCAGAAGCTGGAAATAGAGCAAAAACAATACATATTAGGGTCAAAGAGAGCTTTTCCAAGTACATTATTTTATACTCTGCAGAATTAATATCTGTTTCTTCAAGACGTTTGATAAAGCCACCGAGGTCAAAGAAGTTTAAGGTTGTGATGTCTGCCCTAAACTGATCAAAGTCCTCAGGGGTTTCTCCTAACTCCAGGTGTAGTTCAGGGGCAATTTGTTGAATTGGAAAGTTATTTGTATCGAGGGAGTGTATTTGTACTAGCCCAGATAGCTTCCATAATTTATTACTGACATGCTGTGCAGAGTTAGCCTTGTAAATCGCAGATAATTGTTTCTGCCCGGAGAGAAAGTAAATAGTGATATTTTTTAAGATATTATTTTTAACGTCAAAGGCCTTAAATGAAGCGAAGTAATTGTCAGTTTTATACCAAATAAGTCCGGACTCACCGACTTTACTCCGTGCTAAGTATTTACTTTCGCTTTTTTGACTTTTTTCGATTTCAGAACGCTTGATTTTATTAGCAAAGGGTAGAATAAAGCCAAGATTTGTAAATTGTAGAATTGCAATTGAAGTAGAGCAAAGTATTAGTAAGCGATAAATACGGGAAGCGGAGTATCCACCTGCTAAAATGGCCATTAACTCACTTTGGTTTTTTAGTTTATTAATTGAGAACAAAGTGGCCAATAAGGCGGTAATAGGTAGCATTTTACCAGCTAAATCAGGTAGTTTAAGAACATACTCTAATATAACCCTGCCAGCACTTTGACTTCTTAGAAAGCCATTGATGATATCACCAATACTAATAAGAAGGAAAAGGACAACCAGTGCGCCAAATAATGATTTAAACCATTCCTTGGCAATAAATTTTGATAATAAATACATTACTTAACTATACTTATATCTAGAAATTTTGCCAACACAGTAAGAAAGGGACGAAAAATATTGAGGCTTACATGGTGAACCACTTTACTTTTTTGCGATAATTGGACAAGCCTGGATGAATATAGGTAATAAAGTCTTATTAACTCAATACCGTATGGCAGTGTGAGTAGTAGAGATTTAAATTCTCTAAGAGTCTGCGTGTGAGGGTGAGAATTTCCAAAGCACATGGTGGCAATATAGCATTTAGCAGACTGAACAAAAATCTGTTGATAAGCTTCATTTAGGGCTTTAATTTGAACTGATTTATTTTTGTTCTTCTTGATATACTTTCGAAGCATTTCTGCGTTAAGGACTTGATAAGGTTGATTGACAGTAAACTTAACAAACTGGGCCAAAGTTTTGTGATAACTTTTTTGTAATTTAGGAGTCATCTCATATATACGCGAAAGCTCCCAGTAAATATGGCTAATTAATAAAAGCTCAGTGATATCTTTTTGAGGATCAAACATTACGGGCGCTAAATTATACACGTCTTCAATATCTTTTGATTCTGCGAGGATTGCTAAATACTCTGTGTATTTAGTGGCGGCTTTTACATAATCTTTCTGGAGAAAAGATTCTCTTCCTTGCTTGGCGATTGTAATACGTTGTTCGTACTTTTTTTGTAGAGCAAGCTTTTGTTTTTTCTTTTCCTTAGATTCTTTATCAGAACTTAAAATTATTATCTCCTTTAGAATAAATAAGTCATGCTAAATGAAGTATCAGTGAGCTTTTCTTTTCGGAACAATTTTGTC
>JBFKKF010000309.1:0-3350 GCA_041631355.1 Bacteriovoracaceae bacterium
AGACTTTACCGGGAGAAGTTTGTATTATTCATCTAGCAAGAAACGTGTAATTGCTTCCCTTATCTCATCATCTTCTAAGTCATGCAGTAGGTTTTGTGCTCGCACTTTTCTTTCTAAATATTCAGGTGAGTAGGGATGGAGCTTTGGCTTTTTAGGTTTATTAGTACTAATTTTTTTTGCGGGGGAACTTTTAGTAGATAAATTTGAGTGAGCAAACTTGACCTTTGTGACTTGCTCCTTAAGTTCTGGAAACGACTCATGGACTTTTTCAAGAATTTTAGGAATAAGAAAACTCAGTTCATTGGCAAAAACGGAATGCTTCGTGGATATATAAAGAGTTTTATTTTTGATCTTTAGTGGTGACGTATTGGATGCTAATACCTTTCCGACTATCTCTTCCCAGGCCTTGATGAGGTGAACGAAGCTAAATAGCCCCTCTTTTTTAGTATAATAGCCTTTCTTGGCCCGCCACCAGCGTTTTCTTTGATCA
Organism: Bacteriovoracaceae bacterium; assembly: GCA_041631355.1. GTDB lineage: Bacteria > Bdellovibrionota > Bacteriovoracia > Bacteriovoracales > Bacteriovoracaceae. The sequence goes on from JBFKKF010000309.1 coordinate 491, forward strand.
CTTGTATAGAGTTCTTCTTCGCTATCTTCGTGGGCAAATATATCGCTTAATGATTTCAGTTCTTTCATTGTCTTGGCTTTGTCGTTTTTCTTACGCAATTCATATCACTTAAAATATAACTTATTAATTGGCTCCGCGTTAAGTTTGTCTATTTAATTGAAATGAAGTAGCTATAGGGGATGAGAAAAAAAATATTCCTCCTAGTTGGAGCAGTGATATTCGTAAGTTGTGCAGGCTATAGGGTTCAAAGCAGAACGAATCCATTTGAACAATATGGGATTCGGTCTATGTACATCCCCCTTTTTTATAATAAGAGTAATTACGCTAATATTAGTGGTATTTTCACGAAGGAAATCTATCACACATTAGTTGGTTATAAGGACTTAAAGCTTAGTGCAGGAAAAGATAAAAGTGATGCTGTTTTAATCGGTATTTTAGAGTCTCCCGCAAAAATGAGTGACTCCATAAGTAGTACAGGTGTTAAAAGTGTGAAAAATACCTATGGTGAGGATGCCTTAGGGGATAGAGAGGATTTCTTTGTACCAACTTTTAATAATATGAGAGTTTCACTGCGATTAATCGTGATAAAGCACCCAACTGCTAATGAAATAAAGTTTTTACAAACTCAAATGGGAAAAGGTGCCCTTAATTCAAAAATTATATTTAATGAAAGTATTGGCCTAGATAGAGGCTATCTTTTAAAACAATTAGACGGAGAGTCCGTTAAAGTACTTGGAACTCAAAATGATGGGCTGGAACGAGAGAATTTAAAATTATTAGCAAAGCAAGCAGCTGACAGTTTTAGGAATATGATTTTATATGCATTCTAAGTGGAAAATTTGGGATTATTTTAGGGCCAATCAAGCTCCTATTGATCCCAGTGTAAGAGTCTATGCTTTTAATTGTTTTAATCCTTTCATTTTTAAAATGATCAAGTCTAAAATAGACTACTCATTATTTGAAAATCATGAACTAAAGGTCATTTTAGGAAAAGAGTTAACTGAAGATTGGATCAGAGAAAAGCTGAAGACCATGGATCTTTTTGGTGGGGCAGAATCCTATCTTATCCAGTCTGCTGAGGATATCTCTGAAAATTGTTGGAGGATATTATTTGCTGAAGATGACTTAATTTTAGATAATCGCTACCTTATTTTTAACTTCAATAAAGTTGATACCTCCTTTAAGCAATTAGTTAAGTTTGATAGTGATAAGTTAAAGATTGTCTCGATTAATGCCCCTGCCTTCTGGGAAGAAAATGAGTTGATTCGCTTTCTTGCCGATCATTTTCAAGTCTATTTAGACTATAAGGCAATTGAGGCCATTAAAGCAGAGGTTAATTTTGATTTTACTGCTTATTTTCATTTGTTTAACGCAATAAAACAATCATACGGTGATAAACTCAATGTAACTAATACAGATATTAATGAGCTATTTTCTGATTTCAAACTTGATCAGTTTGGGTTAGCCGAATTATTTAGCACTAAGCGTTTTAAAGAGTTTTATCAAAAATTTATTCCCATTGTGGAAAGGCAATCTAATGTGATTCCTTTTTTGTATTTTATGCAGTCTCACCTGTTAAAAATCTACGATCCTGCGGCAATTGAGAGTAAATCGAAACATACTAAATACGATCGTCAAATTTTGGCCCAAGCTAATATGTGGAATAAAGCAGATCTAGCTAAGGCAATAGCTTACTTTTCTGACTTATTGATACAGGTTAAGTCTAGGGATACTTTTTGTGAGTATAAAATTAAAAGAGACTATTTAAAATATTTTAGTCTTTAATAATTTCTTGAAGGTCACCACTTTCAAACATTTCAGTGATAATATCATTTCCGCCAACAAGCTTTCCACCTACATATAATTGAGGGTAAGTTGGCCAATTTGAATATTCTTTTAAACCTTGTCTAATATCCATATCTTGAAGAATATCAAACGTTGTAAACTTGGCACCTAAGTGCTTAAGGATGGCCACCGTATTAGCAGAAAAACCACATTGAGGAAACTCGGCATTTCCTTTCATAAATAGAACGACTTTATCAGACTTTAAAATACCTTCTATTCTCTCATTTAATTCCCCAGAAACCTGCGTCGGGTTCAGTTCATTAACTTCGGCAACATCTTTATTAAGTATTTTAAATGGATTTTCTTGATTCATCGTCTTATCCTTTTTGACTGTATTTTTCTTTGGTTATAGTTTTTATCTTAACTGCGTGAACTTTTTCTTTTAAAGGTTCCTTTAATATATCCATAACGATCTGGTGTTGATCAATAAGCATTTTGCCTTTGAAGATATCACTAACCACTAGAATCTCTAGGTGATCCATTGTTCCTGTCATATCGCTTACAGTTACCATTGAATCCTCTATCTTAGATTCAAGCAGAATTTTAATATCTTCCATTGGAGTCATGCGTTAACCTCTATTAAGTTGCTAGTTATAAGAGTTAAAACACGTACAGTCAATGTTAAAAGTCCAATTGGTTTGTGGAATTTTCTAACCTTTTCATTACCATTTTTGAGTTTTGTTCCTGTGTAGAACATCACTCCGTACAGAAGCACCGCGGTAACAGCTAAAGATACATGGATGTTAAGGATCATTGGGTTGCTAGTAACCTTGCTTGCAGTAGCAATGGCCTGTCGAGACAGTTCTATTTGGGCAACGAGTAGTAAATCCCAAATAATAGCTGTTTTCATGGTTTTGATATGTTTGTAGCGGTTTTTACGATGATAAACACCGTAGAATAATAAACCTACAATTAGAAATGATTGCACTTGGAAAATGATGGACGACATACTATGATCCTTTACTTTAATAATGATGTTCTAGGGGATATTTTCCCAAATAAATCTCCGGAAGGC
>JBFKKF010000310.1:0-3340 GCA_041631355.1 Bacteriovoracaceae bacterium
CGAGCTACCAGACTGCTCCATCCCGCGTCAAGTTGTGATTATTTATAGAGTATCCAAATTGCTTTGTCCAGTATTTTCTCCCATTATCCAGAAAAGAATTTTAATCAAGCATAAATAGCTAAATTTTGGTGTTTTGAGTCCGAAAAGCTCTTTAGACATTAATCAATATGGAGTGATATCTATGAACTTTGACAAAGAACTTGAAACAACACCAGAAAACACAACCCAATTAACTAAGGCGCAGAAAAGACTGGTGCAAAGTGTAACGATGATGCTTGATCATGTTCTTAAAACAGAGTCAGAAGAAGATTTTTTCGAATCAAGTACAGAGCTCTTTCGCTTAGTAGCTACCGCCATTAAAAAATCCAATTTTCCACAGGCGAACAATAATGAAATTGCCTATGATAAGCAGGTGCTAGAGTTTTGCTCAGACGTACTAGCAGATCAAGTCTACGGCGATGACGTGCTAAAATATGATAATTAATTAGTACTTCAAATACTTAAAACAAAAAAGCCCTCTACTAAGAGGGCTTTTTTTATATTTTAATTTACAAATTTAACTAACTACCACAAGCGATACATTCATCAGGATTTTCTAAAGAACACATCATAGCTTCTTCAGCAGTATATTCTGTTGCTGTCGGTTGTTTTTCATCTCTTACAGTAAACTTAATGGCATCACTGGCCGCTTTAGTTCTCAAGTAATACATTCCCGTTTTGAGTCCACTTCTCCATGCATGAAAGTGCATAGATGATAGTTTCCCAAGATTCACATCTTGCATATGAATATTTAGAGATTGAGATTGATCAATATAGGCGCCTCTGTCTTTGGCCATATCAATAATAGCTTTTTGCTTAACTTCCCACACTGTTTTATACATCGCTTTAAGCTCAGCAGGAATGGTTTCAATATTTTGAACAGAACCATTATTTCTAATGATCTCATTTTTCATTTTATCATTCCAAAGACCAAGCTCAATTAAATCTCTTACTAAATATTTATTAACTACAGCAAACTCACCAGAAAGCACTCTTCTAGTGTATAAATTTGAAGTGAATGGCTCGATACACTCGTTATTACCAAGGATTTGCGAGGTCGAAGCTGTCGGCATCGGTGCTAGAAGAAGAGAGTTTCTTACCCCGTGGGCCTTAATTTTTTCTTTAAGCTCTGTCCAATTCCAACGATCACTTGGAGTAACTCCCCACATATCGTATTGAAGAATACCTTGAGAAATTGGAGAACCTTCATAAGAGTCATAAGCTCCATTATCTTTAGCAAGGTCATTAGAAGCTGTAAGGGCCGCAAAATAAATTGTTTCAAATATTTCTTTATTAAGCTTTCTTGCCTCTTCTGAATCAAATGGCATTCTAAGCTTTGCAAACGTATCTGCTAACCCTTGAACCCCAAGGCCAATAGGTCTATTCTTTTTATTGGAATACTCTGCCTCTGGAACAGGATAGTAGTTTAGATCAATAATCTTGTTTAAGTTTTTTGTTACCTTATAAACCACATCAAAAAGTTTTTGGTGATTATACTCAGCTCCATCCACATACATTGGAAGTGCAAGTGAAGCTAGATTACAAACTGCAACTTCTTTATCATCAGTGTATTGAATGATCTCAGTACATAGATTAGATGACTTGATAGTTCCCAGATTTTTCTGGTTTGATTTCTCATTTGCCGCATCTTTATACAGCATAAATGGAGAACCGGTTTCAATTTGAGATTGAAGGACTTCAAACCATAACTTTCTTGCTGAAACAACTTTTTTAGCTCTGCCATCTTTTTCATACTTAAGATAGAGTTCTCTGAATTTATCTCCGTAGGAGTCCGCAAGGCCCGGAGCTTCGTGTGGACAAAATAATGACCACTCTCTATCCGCTTCAACTCTTTCCATAAAAATATCATTAATCCACAGAGCGTAGAAAAGATCTCGTGCTCGTAGTTCTTCCTTACCGTGGTTTTTCTTAAGCTCTAAGAAATCAAAGATATCAGCGTGCCAAGGCTCAAGATAAATTGCAAAGGATCCTTTTCTCTTTCCTCCCCCTTGATCAACATATCTCGCTGTATCATTAAAAACTCTTAGCATAGGAACGATACCATTAGAATACCCATTAGTTCCTTTAATAAAAGTTCCCTTGGCCCTAATATTGTGGATTGATAAGCCAATGCCTCCTGCTGATTGAGAAATCAGTGCACATTGCTTTAAGGTATCGTAAATTCCATCAATTGAATCATTTTTCATTGCTAGTAAAAAACAAGAAGACATTTGGGCCTTATTAGTACCAGCATTAAAAAGTGTTGGAGTAGCGTGCGTAAACCATCTCTCACTTAATAAGTGATAAGTTTCAATTGCTGCTTCAACATCACTTGTATGAATACCGAATGCAACCCTCATTAACATATGTTGAGGTCTCTCAACGATATTGCCATTTACTCTTAAAAGATACGATCTCTCTAGGGTTTTGAAACCAAAGTAGTCGTATTCAAAATCTCTTGAATATGCAATTTCACTTTCAATTCTGTCTTTGTGCTCAAGGGCAAGATCATATAACTCTTTCGAAATAGCTGGCATATGCTCACCAGTTTTATCGCTGGTATGATTGTAGAGCTTTTCTACAGTATCTGTGAAAGAATCACTGGTTTTTCGGTGAAGGTTGGCCACCGCAATCCTTCCTGCCAGGCGAGAATAGTCAGGGTGAGTTGAAGTCATATATGCCGCAACTTCGGCCGAAAGATTATCCAACTCTTCCGTGGTAATTCCGTCAAATAGTCCCTGGATAGTTCTCTTGGCCACTTCCATTGCATCAACAAAATCTGTATTAAGCTCATAAGTTAACTTCTGAATTCTATGAGTTATTTTATCAAATTGTACTGGTTCTTTTTTTCCTGAACGGGTAATAACAAACATTTATTTCTCCTAAAAATCCATATCTAAATTAAAGTCAAATCCACCATCACCAGTTACAGAATTCATCACTCCTGCTTTCTGATACTCGGCAACTCTTTTTTCAAAGAAATTCGTTTTTCCCTGAAGTGAGATTAACTCCATCCAATCGAATGGATTGGAGGCAAAATAAATTTGCTCACACCCCAGCTCCATAAGAAGTCTATCAGCGACAAATTCAATATATTGGCTCATTTGATCTGCATTCATTCCAATAAGCGACACAGGAAGAGCTTCAGTGATGAAAGCTTTTTCATACTCAACCGCTTCACGAATAAGGGCATGCACTGTTTCCTCAGGGAGTTTATTATTTAAATGCTTGTATAGTAAACATGCAAAATCAGTATGTAGCCCTTCATCCCTTGAGATTAACTCGTTAGAGAAAGTTAGAC
>JBFKKF010000311.1:0-3324 GCA_041631355.1 Bacteriovoracaceae bacterium
CCATTGCAGTTTTAGTAGAGTCAAAATGACCGAGAATAGATTCTTTATATGTCTCTTTATTTTTTGGAAAAATCTCAAGGCCCACGAGAGTAGGATAAGTAATTTTCATATCTTTTTTAAAGCTGATCATTTGAAATGGTCTAATATGAGAAAGACTTTCAATGGATTGAGTTGAGCAGATATAATAGCTTAAGGCCCCAATCGGTGCGAGAAGAGATGGATAGAGTTTTATCACTTCATCTCTTTGGTAAGTAGGAATTAATCTTTCAATATAAATATTCGTGTATTTTTCAGTAAAATATTCTTCAGAAAGATGGGTATTTAATATACTTGTTTTGTTTAAGTAGTCCTGCATTTCGCATGACTCGTCCCATTGGCCTAAATAGGAAATAAGCTCTTTTGGATGATAGATTTGTAATTTCTCTATGAGCTCTTGAAGAGAGTCGAGGGTTAAACCGAAAAAATCACCAGTGGTATAATCAATAAGAATTAAATAATAAGATTTTCCTTCTTTATAGGCACAGGCCATATAACTATGAGAGAGGGATTCACTTTTATCGAGATCATAAGGCATCCCTGGACTCACAACCTGAGTTACCCCACGTTTAACAATACCTTTGGCCATCTTGGGATCTTCCATTTGCTCACAGATGGCAACTTTTTGTCCTTGGGCGGTGATTCGATCCACGTAAGTATTGGCGGCATGGTGTGGGATCCCGGCCATGGGAATGGAGATATCTCCAAGCTTTCCTCTGTGGGTAAGGGAGATATTTAAAATTTTGGAAGCAATTCTTGCGTCTTCGAAAAATAATTCATAGAAATCTCCCATTCTAAACATTAGAAGAATACCCGGATACTCTTTTTTGATCTGGTAGTATTGCTCCATCATGGGAGTTAACTTGATCCCTTTTTTAACAATGTCTTCAATTCCAACGCCATCTGAATTTTGAGTCATTATCTTTCCTTAAACTTTCGAAATCTGCTATAATTGCTTTGTGTGACTAGCGAAATTTGTATCATAATCTGAGAAAACTAGTCAAAGAAGATAGCTAAAAAGATGGCTATATTCTTAATTAACTTATTGATATAATTGGCAGAAGCTTTAAAAGGGAATTTGAGCGAGTGTACAATAAAAAAAATTTAGGAATCATTGCTATTTTCATTGTTATCTCACTTGTGGTGAGTATCCTGGCCCTTAATAACTGGAGGGAAGCCGAGAAAAAGGCCGCTAGGGGAGCTCCTAAGCTGACTGAGAAGTCAAAATTTGTCTCTGTTCATTATTTTCTTTTACAAGAAGGCATACCTAAAGCTGAACTGGAAGCCATGAAACTGGATATTATCGGAGAGGATCTTTTCGATTTTACTGAGCCTGAAGGGCAATTCATCAACAAAGACGGAAAGGTGCAGTATCAGTCCAAAAGTGGAATTATGAACCAAAAGACCATGAATTTAGAGCTCTACGGCGAGGTCGTGGTTAAACAAGATGAAGCTGAATACAAAAGTGAAGAAGCCGATTATAACTGGAAAGAGGAAAAGATGAGAGGCCGTGGAGGCGTTTATACCGACTATAAAGATAAAAAGTCTAAAGATAGGCTGATTATCACTTCTAAAACTCTGTATTCTGACCTGCAAAAAGAAATTGTTGAGTTCAGTGGCAATGTTAAGGGTAAGCTTAAAAGACATCTTATTTACGAAGGAGGCATGAGATTTAGTGCTGAAGACATGGTTCTTAACACTCTAGAATCCCGTGTGTCCCTTAGTAAGTCCGTGAAATTACATAAAAATAAATATGATTTAAGCTCCCAACAAGCGGACATTTTTCTTGAAAACCATAATAAAAAACTCAAGTATTATGTGCTTTATGACGATGTGAAATTAGAGGAAGAGCTCTTATTAAGGTCAGGAAAGACCCAGATAAGAAGGGCCTATGCTGAGAAGTTAGAAGCCTATCAACGTCTGGGAAAAATTATCTTGTCCGGAGCACCTCGAGTGGAGCAAGGTGATGATATCATCAAAGGCTACCAAATTACTTTACGTGAAAATGTAGAGTTGGTGGAAGTTGATGATTCTCAATCGAGCTTCAGTATTAAAAGGAATAAAAATGACTGACACAAGTTTTCACGCAAGAGAGCTTAAAAAAATTTATGGGCCAAGAACGGTTGTAAAAGATGTTAGTATTGACGTTAGTCGTGGAGAAGTTGTTGGACTTTTAGGTCCTAATGGAGCTGGAAAAACGACTTCGTTTTATATGATGGTGGGTCTAGTAAGGGCCGATCACGGAAAAATAGTTCTTAATGGTGAAGATGTAACTGAGCTACCTCTTCACGAACGTGCACGAAAAGGAGTTGGTTATCTTCCTCAGGAGGCATCGGTATTTAGAGAACTATCAGTCGAAGAAAATATTTATTCAGTTTTGGAGATTAGAAATATCTTTAAAAATGAAAAGAAAAATATGTTGGAGACACTTATTAAAGATTTTGGATTGAACCATATTCGTACTTCTAAGGGAAGAGAGCTCTCAGGTGGGGAGCGAAGAAGAGTGGAGATAGCAAGATGTTTGGCACTGGAGCCTAGCTTTGTACTGCTAGATGAGCCGTTTGCTGGCGTTGATCCTCTCGCTGTAAGTGATATCCAAAAAATTATTAGAGACTTAAAAAAGAGAAATATCGGAGTGCTTATTACTGATCACAGTGTTCGAGAAACATTAGGAATTGTTGACCGAGCCTATATTATGAGTACCGGCGAACTTCTCGTGAGTGGAACTCCAGATGAAATAGTTCAATCTGAAGTTGCTCGGAAATTTTATTTAGGTGAAGAGTTTAAATTATAAACTTGGTTAGAAAATAGTCTGATGGTCTAGACTAAAATTCATGACATGGAAGTAAAAAATTATTGGAGTACCTTATGGCCCAAAAAATGTCATTGAATCTTAAGCAGACCCAAGGTCTGATGATGACTCCCCAGCTACAGCAGGCAATCAAACTGCTGACACTGACTCACTTGGAGATGACTAGTGTTATCGCCAAAGAGATGGTGGAAAACCCAATGTTAGAAGAAGTTGGCGGGGAAGCAACAAGAGAAGAGCTGGCCAAAAGAGATAAAGAGTCTAAGGAAAAGCAAGCTGACGATTTTTCAGGTCCAGATCTAATTGATAAGTCAAAGGACAATTTCGATTGGGATAAATATATCGACTCTTATAACTCAACATCGTCAACTCCTTACACCAAGGAAGTTCGATCAAAAGATGATGCTCCTAATTACGAGAATATGGTTTCGCGAGGAGATACCTTACAAGAGCATCTAGAGTGGCAACTACGAATGGAG
>JBFKKF010000312.1:0-3292 GCA_041631355.1 Bacteriovoracaceae bacterium
GCTAAGGATTATAGTGAAGTAATCTTTTCAATTGATGGTCCATTAGAAATAGTAGACGCTGGACTTCCAGACATTATCAAGGCCAATTTTACTCCTCTACTATCAGATGCAATGAATGAGGAACAAAGAAACCAATTTTATAACGATCAACTTATACCTGAGATTAAAAATCAATATGATAGTTGCATCACTCCTTACAAAGAGAGAGTCCTCTTCGAAGAAAATAATCTGAAGACTAAATTAAAGAAAAGAAGAGCGATAGGTAAACAATACTGTAAAAATAATCCTAAGCAGTGTAATAGTCAAAATCCTTGTGAGAGAAAAATAAATTATCTCACAGACAAAGCAGATATAGCAGACTTAAACGTTATACAGGGCTGTTTATTTAAAGCTATAAATAAAAATATTAATCCAGTCTTAGCAAAGATCATTGAAAATGGGCTTAGCCCCATTGAAGGTGAGATCACTATCTCTGATCAGACGAAAGCAGAGCTAACTCGAAACAGTGAAGAAGTGCTACTTCAATGTGTGAAGGAAAAGCTAAATCACCAGACAAACAAAAATGAGTCTGAGCTAAATTTAGAATTATTACAATATATATCAGCAGGTGAATATGGCGATGCAATGAAAAATTGTGCCTCCCAAACAGAGAAGAAAACCGTTGAAAGTATTGCAACCTTATACCTCAGTAAAATGAGCTCATTTAATGACTTACACAAATCCGGTAAGACTGAGTCCTATATGGGGGCAACAGTTGACAAAAACACAGTAAAAAAGGCACAAAAATTTGTAGATCGTACCATGGAAACTTGTATGACTGCACAGGCAGGAAATACACAGGGAGTTAAAGCGAGTCTATGTACTCCACTACTTGAAATTGATGTATCTAGGGATTTAATTACGACGACCTTAGAAGATATGCTCCAAAGTAATGTCAAAAAAGATAGAATCACTGAAAAATTTAATCAATGTATTGATACCCAATACCAATTGGCCAATGCTAGTTACACTGAAAGCTCCAAGCATGCAATACTTACAAGTGAGGATGCAAGTTCATACTTAGATGATCACTCTAATGTATTAGAGTGTACAGTTGATGCGGTAGAAGAAACTGCCTCTGAAGTCATTCTTGACGCTATAAATAAACAGGAGGAACAAATTGGCTCAAAACTCTCTGATCCAGAAAAATTTTATGAAATGAAAAATGACCTTATTAATCTCGCTAAAAACTGCTTTAATAATGAAATTAAAAAGTTCAAAAAGTGGAGTCAGTTTAAGGCCTTTAATGAACAAGACGGATTTAATACACTTAAAGAAAAATGTACTAATGAAGCCACTGATTATGCTTTGCCAAGATTAATTGAAGCAGAGTTATCAGGTCAACTAGGTAGTTTGAGTAATCTTAACTTAACTCAAGTTGGACTCACAAATGTTGTTGACATTCTTGCTAAGAATTTCAACGTAGCGGGGCCAAAAAATCAATTGCCGGCCACAAGAAGAAAAGTCTTACTCGATGCTTATAAAAAATACCTACAACAAGGTAGAGATCGGAATATGGATGGTTTTATCGCATCACTTAAACAGTCAGCACAGTATTATATAGTCGACAATATACATTCCGAACTTATGGACAAGGTGGAAGCTCAAGGTACACCTAATTATAATTTTAAAGATGCAAGACAAGCACTTACCCCTAGCTGTGTTAATAATTTATTGAATAATAACAAGGATAAACTTGATAATCTCATTAAGGACATTAATTCTGTTAAGGGAAATAGTTCTGCAAGTACTGATCTTAAACAAATTCTAAGTGAACTAATCTCTTTGGGATTAAAAAGGGCAACCGATCTTGGTGAATATGATGTTGTCCTAGAGGAATTAGATAATATTTGCCAAAAATCAGACAAGGGACCAATTGATCTATATTTATTTAAAAATAAAGTTGGGGAGCATATTCTTCTGGCCCAAGTAGAGAGTAAAACCCAACAGTCATTTAAAGATGTTGCAAAAGAGCAATGTCATGAAGATGCTTCTAAACTTGAAATAGAATTACTAACATACGGTGAAAAACATCCATGCGATCTACCAGTTTTTGATTTAAATGATCTCAAAGTCTATTTAAAGAAACTTACAGATTCAGGTAAATATGAACCATCCCAGGTAAATGCTATGGATTTTATACTCCACAGACATGTGGATACACTTGACATTGTTGCCAATCAGTTAAACTCAGAAAAACTAGATGCACTTCTAAAAGATCTTAAAGTAAAAGAGTTAATTTTCGATAATTTCACTGATGTCATCGTAGGTAATCCACAGGTCATGAACGATTTAAATATTTTAATTGTTAATGGTCTTTTTAAAGACAGAGATCCTGCTAGTTTCTCTAATCAGTTTGTTAGTTCTCAAGTAACTAATGCCATTGGCCTTAGTGGATATCAGATTGCAAGAGATGTTATTACAAATTCAGAGGACCTTTATCTCCAATCAGATTATATTAAAGAAAAGGCATATATAGGTTTAGATGGTAATTGGAATCATCAAAAAATGAAAGAGTATATTAATTGGCCTCATATTGATTCCAAAACAAAAAATAACATTATAGACTTGGTTTTGGAAAACGCGGTGCTAGCAAAAGTTGATAATAAGGTTACTCAAGAAGAGCAAGCATCAAAATCCCAAGAGCTAACAGATTATGTCACCAACCATATTAATACGTATCCAGGAACTAAGAATCCTAAGTATGAGCCACCAAAGAAGTTAAAGCCCCGACGTCAATCACCTTACGATATGCAATCCATAAAACACTTAATGAAACAAAAGATAAGTGATAAGGATAACCAAGAGTTCATCACCTTTAAAGAAAGAATTGAAATGGATGTTAGTAAGGATGTCATTTGGGATATCGTCGAATTTTGGAAATAAAAAAGGGCCCAAATGGGCCCCTCTGATTAGTTATGTGGTGCTATTTCACGAGACTTTAGTTTTTCTTTATATTCAACCAGTATTTTCTTAACTACCGGCATCAGCATGAAACAAGCGATCATATTCGGTATGGCCAATAGACCATAAACACCATCTGAGATATTTAAAACCACGCTAAGCTTAGCAATGGCCCCTAAAAAAACAAAGCAAACGAAGATGTATCGATACGGCTTAATTCCTTTCTCGCCAAATACATAGGTAACCCCTTGCTCTCCATAATAAGACCAAGAAATTAATGTAGAAAATGCAAACATGGTAACCGTAATAGTGACAATCCAAGAACCTGTAGGACCCATTAACGAAGCAA
>JBFKKF010000313.1:0-3272 GCA_041631355.1 Bacteriovoracaceae bacterium
CCTGAAGTTTACCGAAAGTTATAATTTGCCCGACGTTTTCCTCACCATACTTTTGAGTTACATATTCAATAACTTCTGGTCTTCTATCTTGACAAAAATCTACATCGAAGTCTGGCATGGAGATTCTTTCTAGGTTTATAAATCGTTCAAAGAGCAAATTAAATGGTAGCGGATCAATATTGGTAATTTTCAAAGAATAAGCAACTAATGAGCCAGCCCCCGACCCTCGTCCCGGACCAACTGGAATATCGTGCTCCTTGGCCCAACTGATGAAGTCTGATACGATACAGAAATAGCCGGGAAATCCCATCTGTAGGATGGTATCAATTTCAATTTCTAACCTTTCATAATATTGGGGTTTTATTTCTTCTTCCCACTCAGAAAGTGTTACCAGTTTTCTAAAATGAGGACCTTTAAACCTTTCCTCTAACCCCTCTCGAGAAACCCGTTTGAAGTACTCTTCAGTAGTTTCTCCTGTTGTTATATGACGATCAAAATCTGGTAAGTGATAAATTTGCTTACCATCTTCATCCTGCCAAGTAATTTCAACATTACATTTATCTGCTATTTCTAAAGTTGCATCACAAGCATGCGGGAGATCACTAAATGCTTTTCTCATCTCCTCAGGAGATTTAAAATAAAACTCATCTGTCGTAAGCTTCATGCGTTTTTCATCTAGAAAAGTCTTTTGAGTTTGAATACATAAAAGTACTTCTTGAGCAGCAGCATCATCACGAGTCAGATAATGACAATCGTTGGTCGCAACAAGCTTAATATCCTGTTCTTTGGCGTACTCAATAATATGGTCGTAGACTTTTTCTTCTTCTAACCCGTGTCTTTGAATCTCTAAGTAAAAATCTTCTTGAAAAATATCTTTAAGTTTTTGAATTGCTTGATGGGCCCTATCGTTTTGTCCGGTAAAAAAATTATAAGCTGCCTCTCCCTTTAAGCAAGCCGTCGTCGCAATTAAGCCTTCCGAGTACTCTCGCAATAACTCTAGATCCACTCTTGGCTTATAGTAAAAACCTTCGAGATAAGCTATTGAGAGCAATTTACATAAATTTTCATACCCCTTATTATTTTTACATAATAAAACGAGGTGATGAATCTGGTGCTTGCCCTCAACCTCATCTTGTGAAGATACTGTTTTACTATTTTTTGGCGCACGACGATCGAATCTAGATCCTGGCGTGAAATAAACCTCCGAACCAAGAATGGGTTTGATACCGTTTTTAATTGCCTTGGTATAGAAATCAATGGCCCCAAACATATTCCCGTGATCAGTCATCGCAATGGCCGGAACATTTTGGGCCTTCGCTGCTTCAAATAAATCGTCTAATCTTAAGGCTCCATCCAATAACGAGTATTGAGTATGTAAGTGCAGGTGAACGAAACTATCTTGGTGCTCTTGTGATAACTTTAAATCTGGATATTGAAATGGATTTTTCATAGACCTCTCAAATATTGTGTGTCCCCTATTTATGCCATTTTTCACACGATATTTAAAGGTCCTATCCCTTCCTTGGGGCGTTAGAAACAGCTAAAATTACAATTTTAAGCTGCGAAGCGAAATGATAATTCGTCGTAGATCTCAGGAGTTAATTCAAATATTAACTCATACCAGTCATCCTCACTTAGTTGGGGAGAATCTCTCCCTAACTCAAGTCTATTTAAATTCAAATTAAGTCTTTCTAGGTCTAAGTACTTCTTACCATTGATTTGGCAATGCTCAATAATTTTTGTTACCTCATCTGCAAACTCGTCTAACAGAGTATCCAGTGAAATTTCTTGATCAACCATTTCCATTTCCTCCTCATTTTGTAACTAAATAGAAAGTGATCTCGTAGTAATCAATCACATAACGCTCAGTATAAACTTAAACAAATTTCAATGGAGTTTTTTTTAGACTTTTGTCAAAAGCACTTTAATATCAATAAGTTACTCGTCTTAACTTTTAATTTACAAGCTGGCCTAATCTCAACATAAAAGGCCATATTTGCTATTTTGCCAACTTTCTAAGGAAGCCCACCTGTGCATCGTGTAAAAACAATATGGGTCATACAATAAAAGATAATCCCAGGCTATGATTGAAAAGCTCTTGAACCATAAAACAGGATTAGAATATGAAAACTATTTTCTTAATCACTTTATTTCTAACTGCTGGCCTAAATACGGCAACGGCTTCGAGGTGGGATAATTTTGATCTTGCTACCTGCAGCCTAAAGGTGGATAAAAGCGTAAAACTCACTACAGAAGCCATGGCACTGGGTATGTCTGAATCTGGAGATCAAGAGGTTGAACTAACTTACTTTAATTTTGTGGGTGGCGATAATCCACATACCTTATCAGGACTTCAAAGAAGATTTATGGCCACAGTAGGAATGCTGTACTCTGTTAAGTACTGTTTCGTAGGCACATACGATTGTGTAGAATTAGAAACAATTGCTAGTGTTAATCATAGATGTCAAATAAAGTCATTAAAGTCGAAAAAAAGAAATCTCAATAGACCTTTTAGATAGGGATTACTCCCACTCTATTGTTCCTGGGGGAAAAACTAGCATGGCTAAGTACAAAATGGTGCACGATCATCTTTTTGGCATATATAACTTTTCATTTCGCTAAGGGCTTCTACTTTCTTTTTTAATGCACTTATCTCACGACCTTGCTCAGTAATTTTCTTAGCCATTTCTTGAGAGGCTTTAAAGTGCAACCATTTAGTTTTCTCATAGTTAACAGTCATGAACCCTTTGTCATTCAACTCTCCTGTTAACTCGGACGAAACTTCGTTTACCTCTTGAGCAATGAATCCGTAATATTTTGATTGGTAGTTATCTCTATACACATATGTCCTAGGACGCAGTGCCTGAAATGTCTCTAATAAATTCCCTTCAAAACTTAGATCCTTAATTTGATCTTTTAATCTTCTGTCTGATGAGCAGGCAGTTCCGGTAGTTCCCCCAGAATGTTTGATACAACCCGAAACTTCTAGTTTTTCAGTAGGTGCAGTTGTCCCGATACCAACCTTGCCAGCACTCGTGACCGTAAAGTGGGTAGTCGCTCCCCCGGAAGCATTCGGGTAATTTATGCCAAATCTGTCATTGCCTGAATTTTTAAGAGCAAAAGTAGACCAGGTCCTATTCCCTTTAATCCAATATTGAGTTCCTGAAATATCTCCTGCAGTATCTAAAATTAATTCTGCTCCAGTTGCCTCTGGGCGATACACATGTAATGTTCCTTGAGGGTCTGTCACATTTTTTCCAACTCCAATATTA
>JBFKKF010000314.1:0-3266 GCA_041631355.1 Bacteriovoracaceae bacterium
ATTATATGCTTCAATATTTGTAAGTCCATAATCACTAGTCTTATCTTTGAATGAGTCAGACACATGCCTTTTAACCTGAGTTTTTCTGTTTACTTCTGTTAATTCCTTATCAATATCAAAATCAGGCAACGCCTTTCGATGACTCGAGCATGAGTAGAGATAAGTTAATGGGATAAATATAAACAACCTACAAAGCATTTTATTATTATATTCATTAATACTTAGGAAGTATAGAAAACATCATACCTGACTATTTCGCTTCCCTCTTCTATTAACATCCTTTATTACTTGCACATTGTCGAAATTTCTATGACAATATTTATATGAATAAAATTCGCGACTTAATTCATAAAATTATTAATAAATACAAAAATACTCAAGGTTCTGAAACCGAAGAATTTTTTGAAGATTCCCAAGATCAAGATGCTCCCCCGCAATTTGACAAACTTCCATCTGATAGTTCAAGTGAAGAGCAAGAAGAATACGATATTGAAATCGATGATCCTGACACAGAGAAAGCATCAGCTCTCGAAAAATTAAAAGAAAAGCTTTCTCCACTTATTATTAGGTCACAGAAATACCTATCTATTCTGAGGGGAAGACTTTCAAATATTAACTTAAAAGAGTTGAAAGTTAGTAAAGACACTGATTCTTCAGCCACACAAAACGCAAGAAAGTTCTCCCTTAAACTTAAAAACATAACATGGGAAAACCTTCCCAATGAATTTTTCAAAAAAGAAAATCGCAACCTATATCATCGCTATTTTCTTATCTCAGCAATTTTCTCTAGCGTTATCTTAGCCGCAATTTTTACTGGGGATATATTAAAAACAAGTCTTTTAGCTGGTAAAGGATCTTCAAGCAACGCCGGAGTGGTCGTCTTGGACACTGCCCCCAAAATAACTCGCTCCGACTTAGATAAGCTTAAAAAAGCTGAAGTCTTTAAAACTAAAAAAGAAGATGTCGCAGATAGTGACAGTAAAAAACCTACCAAGAAGGTGGTCATCTCAGAGAAAAGATGTGAACAGGCCAACAAAAAGTCAAACATTGATGTAAAACTAGTCAACACCATTGTGTTACAAGACTCGGTAAAATCAATTGCCAGCGTTCAAATTAGATCAGAGCAACAACTTCAACAAATTAGAGAGGGAGAAACTCTTCTTGGAAAAGCAAAAGTAGACCGGATCGAAAGATTAAAACTCATTGTTAAAAACCTTAATACGGGTGAATGTGAAGCCATTGAAAATGCTGACTTTGCTAAGATGAACAGACCTGTTGATGTTAAGGTAATGTCCAAAAGCCAAAGCAAAGCCTATAAACAAAGTCTTAAAAAGATCAAGGGGATCGAAAACAAAGGTAATGATTTTCAAATTGAACGAAGTTTTCTAAAAGACAAGCTCTCGGATATCAACAGTATACTAACCCAAGCAAGAGGAATTCCAATGAGAAATCCTGATGGGTCATACTCGTTTAAGATTGTAGATGTTGAACCAGGTGGCGTATTTGCTTACCTAGGTGTCCAAAATGGAGATATTATCACTCAAATAAACGGTAAAGCGATTAAAGATATAAATGAAGTTATGAATTACTTTGGTAAAGTTACTTCCCTTAGCTCACTCAATTTAACAATTAGTAGAGGCGGAGAGGAAGTAACCCAAAATTATAAAATTAAATAGAAGGATACATCTATTATGAAAACTCGTGGTTTATGGACGAACTCACACATTGCCTTAATAACTTCTGTGTTAACGATGAGCTCACTATCAATAGCACAAGATAATTTTGCAAAAGACTTTAAATCTAAATCAAGATTTGTCAGAAAGGCAAAAAAGAATCAACAATCAAACAATAAATTTACAGATGACGACAATAACAAGTCTGCCTTTGGTGGAAGAACTCCAAAAATGCCCCCTATGCCAGATTCTAAATTTGTTAATCTAAACCTAGAGACTGCCTTTGGACCTGAAGTCGTTAAAAACTTTGATTTTCCAGATGTCGATATCATGGAATTGACTAACCATATGCAGAAACTGACTGGTATTAATCTTATCCTAGATAAGGATGTTAAGGGTAAAGTCTCTATCACTGCCCCAACACCTATTACAGTTGGTGATGCTTGGAAAGCATATTTAACAGCTCTAGAAATGGCCGGTTTTACCCTCGTCAAGTCAGGGGCTTTTTATAAAATTATTAATGCACGAGATGTTAGATACTCACCGACCAAGATCTATACAGGGAAGTATACACCTGAAACTGATGCTCACATTATGAAGATCATTGCCCTTAAAAATGTTGATGCTGCTGAAATCTCCAGAAACTTTAGACCTTTTATGTCTAGGTATGGGAGAATTATTGATATAAAACAAACTAATACAATTATCGTTACTGACACTGGGAATAATATTGCTAGACTTGAAAAACTTATTAAATTTCTAGATGTACCTGGGCATGAAGAAACCTTACAAATCATACCCGTTAAAAATACTTCTGCTTCAGAACTTGCAAAACTAATTGATGAAATTCTTCAAAGTGGCGGTTCAAGTGGGAGTGCAACTAGTACAAGATCAAGTAGAAGATCTAAGCGTTTTTCAAAGTCTTCCTCTTCAAAAGGTAGCCAAAATATTTCTAAAATTATAGCTGAACCCAGAACGAACTCAATTATCGCTATGGCCAATGCAGCAGGCGCAGAAGAACTCAGAGCACTAATCAATAAACTTGATGTTAAGTACGCTTCGACAAATTCTGATAAAATTCATGTTCATTACTTACAATTTGGTAATGCTGAAGAACTATCCCAGACTCTATCAAGCTTAATATCGGGGGCAAAATCTGGCTCAAGTGGAGGTTCTAGAACTTCTAGCGGTAGAACTTTTATTCCATCTAATGGTGACGGATCAACTCTTTTTGGAGGGGAAGTTAAGGTAACGGCAGATAAAAATAATAATGCCTTAGTAGTAACTGCCTCGCCTACCGACTGGTTAACGATTAAAAATGTGATTGCCAAACTTGATATACCAAGAGACCAAGTCTACGTTGAAGGACTTATTATGGAGACAAACGTTACCAAGGATAGAGGTTTTGGTGTTGAGTATGTCGGTGCCTATGGGCAAGGAAACGCCCAAAGAGCCGGCTTTGTAGACGGTACAGGACAATTCTATAAAATGTTAGGAGGAGATCCTACTAGCCTCTCTGGATTTTTTGTAGGAGCCGGAGGTCCTGAATCTACCCCTAGAACATTTAACATTGCGGGGCAAGAGGTTCAAATC
>JBFKKF010000315.1:0-3264 GCA_041631355.1 Bacteriovoracaceae bacterium
GATAAAGCCGCCTAAAAAAATAAACTTTATAATCTCTGAAGGCTCTTCTAGTACCTCAGGATAGGTACAATAGCGCTTTATGAGGAAGGCTCCTATTAAAACATGTAGGCTTGCCCCTACTCCAATTACTGCAGGTACAACAAGATCAGAGGGAACGATCTTTTCCAGACCGTTTATGACCACGTACAAATTGATAATCGTTGATCCCAACCAAACAGCTGGTATCATGCGGTAGCCATAAAGAATAGTAAATACTAAAGCTATTCCAGCTGAAGGCCATATAGCAGTTGCATAACCTGGAGGAATTGCCAATAGTAGTGCGAATTTAGCAAAGATAATATAGAGAACTATCAGTGCGATAAATCGCAAAGCAGTTTTGTACTTAGATAATTTTAGCGATAAAGTTTTATTCATAAAATTCTAATTAATTATCATATTTTATCGGTATCTACTGATATGTTCTAAACAAAATGCCACCTTAATTAAGACTTTACAGATATCGGACCTTTAAGCTCACCTTTTATGAATTGTTGAACTCTTGGATCCTGGTAATTTTTAAAATCATCTGGTGAGCAGCCACCTATAATCTTATGATCAATTACCATAAAAATTCTATCGGCCATTTTGTAGGCGACTTTTACATTACTTGTGGTCATAATTAGTGTAGATTGGGTTCGCTTTTTTAATTCAGCGATTAGATTCAGTACCATATCGCATTGAATGGGATCTTGACCGGCAGTGGGATCATCGTAGAAGGTGACCTCAGGATTGAGGGCCATGGCCCGGGCAATGCCAAGTCTTCGTTGCATTCCCCCACTTAATTCAGACGGTTTTTTATACCAAGAATCTGCTAGATTTACTTTGGCCAATAAATCACTGGCGATAGCATCCACCTCATCTTGAGGAAGACCTAGATGCTCCTTTAGAGGAAACTCAACGTTTTCTAATGCAGTTAGGGTGTCAAATAAAGCACCTTGCTGAAACACCATACCTAATTTGCGAGCAAGATCATGTTTGTGATCACTTTCAAGGTTTTGCCAATCCTCTCCCTCGATGAGAACCCGTCCTTTAACTGGAGGATAAAGTCCGGCCAGGGTCTTAAGTAGTACCGTTTTTCCAGAACCACTAGGGCCAATAAAAACGATTGTTTCATATTTTTCTACTTCTAAATTGATATTTTCTAAAACAACCTTATCTCCAAAACAAACAGTTACATCCTTTGCATCTATGACAATATCTGAATTCATGAACACCCTAGTGCTAAATTTTAATTTTAAAGCACTATAATAACATGGACCGTGAACTTGAATGATTTTTATTTAAAACTATTAAGCAAATGTTTAGATCAAGATTTCAACTATATCGGATAGATAACTTCGTAGGAAAGATATGTGAAAGTGAGCTAAATTACTATGTTAATATAGAGCAGATCTAGCTTCATGTTCATAAATATCTTCTAAGGAGGTTTTAGATGAATAATTGGATTCTAATTGCAGACAAATCCAGTACCAAAATTTATAATTGCTCCAAGGAACATCCAAGGCCTGTAATGATGGCAGAGATTGAAAACAAAGACGCCAAGGCCTATGAAAGTGAGTATACAAGTGATAGACGTGGAAGAAGAACTTCTGCCCTATCCTCGTCCAGTTTTGGCCGTAAAGATACTGCTAAGACGAAAAATATTTGTGATTATACCCACATCATCAGCGATTATATTAAGTCCAATTTAAACAAGCACCAATTCGATGAACTTATTGTCGTTGCAGCTCCAGAGCTTTTAGGTGAAATTAGGTCCGAGTTTAATAGAAATAAAATCAAAATTTTAAAAACGATACCCAAAGATCTCCATGAGCTTAATGAGCAAACTCTCTACACCAGATTAAGAAGTGATATTTTAGATTCATTTCCAGTATAATTAGCTAGCTTTGGCGTTTATTTAAGTTAAATGCCAAAGCTCATTCCTTCTTCTCTAGGATCTGAAACCCCATGTAATTTGCCATTGGCTTCTCTTTTTATGGCCTGGACTTTACAACCTAATGACTTATGAGAAATCTTATGCCCCATTTGAGCTAACTTTTCTTCCACATCTTTAGGCAAATATGGTGGGCCAATCCTAATCTCTTCAGGCATCCATTGGTGATGATATCTTGTGGCCGCGACTGCATCCCATAAAGACATATCGTATTCAAGAACATTGAGAATCGTTTGCATAACACAAGTGAGGATTCTCGTTCCACTCGGAGTTCCTAAGGCCATTACAGGGCGTCCTGAGGAATCATAAATAATGCTTGGACTCATACTACTTAATGGCCGTTTTCTCGGAGCAACCAAATTGTTCTTGCCGCCAATGGCCCCAAATAAATTTACTCCACCAACATGACTAGCAAAATCATCCATTTCATTATTTAGAACAATTCCCGTCCCTTCAGCAACTAAGGAAGAACCAAACCACCCATTAATGGTCTGTGTTGATGTCACAATATTACCCTTGCCATCCATAATTGTGAAATGGGTTGTATGATCAGACTCATTAAATAACTTATCCATTTTGATGGCCAATGCTTTTGACTCTAGGGCCTTATCTTGTATCTGAGAGGCAAGTCTTTTAGCATAATCTTTAGATATTAGCGTTTTTAAGGGCACAGAAACAAAATCACTATCACCCATATATTTGGCCCTATCAGCAAAGGCCATCTGCATGGCCGTTGCGGTAATATGGATGGCATCCGCTGATTGAGGGCCCAGTTTCTTTAAGTCAAAATTCTCCAAGATGTTTAGAATTTGAATAATATGGGCACCACCGGAGCTTGGAGGTGGCATAGACGCAATTTTATACCCTCTATAGCTGCCTTCGATAGGCTCTCGAACTTTTACCTGATAATTTGCAAGATCTCGATGAGTAATAAGCCCTTTGTATTTTTTTTGAGACGCTACAATTTTATCCGCAACTTCTCCGCTGTAAAAGCCATCAACACCATGCTTAGCTATTAGCTTTAAAGTCCAAGCTAGGTCTTTTTGTACTAAAAGTTCACCAGTTTTTAGAGGACGACAATTAGATCTTAGAAAGATTTTGCGAGAAGAAGGAAATTGACATAATTTTTTTGCCTTAGCTCTAATAGCTTCATTTAGGGCCGGATAGACTTTAAAGCCCTTTTCGGCCATTATAATCGCTGGTTTCATTATTGTAGCTAGTGGTAGACTACCAAATTTTTTATGAACAGCTAAAACACCAGCAACTAATCCTGGTGTACCAACTGCTAAGGA
>JBFKKF010000316.1:0-3255 GCA_041631355.1 Bacteriovoracaceae bacterium
CAGTTCCAGAAAAATAAAAAAGACGACCCTTTTATTGCAAAAGGGACAAAATGTGAGCTTTGCACCTTAAGGGAACCCCTATAAGCTATCCATCTATTATTACGAAGTAAAGAGAAAAATTATGGGGCAAACCAGCAACGTGGCCGTGCACCACTGAACCTAGAAAGGTAGTCCAAACAATTAAGATTGTTTGAATCAGGAGCAATAAATATCTTCTTACACAAAGCCCCCTGGAAATATGTATCAATCCTACATTGTGATTTCGGGTGCTTAATTAAGGTGCGAGAGACAACTGAGGAATCAGGTGTTTCAAGCTTGGGAGTCGGCTCCCGCTGACCTCTTCTGCCCCTGGATAGCGCGGCCATAAACTTAGACATTTTTGCAGACAAATAGCTCATTCTTAAACACATAGCATTATCAGACGAGCTTAAATTTTGTTCCCGACAACCTAATTTCATAGTAGAGGTAATTTTCTTATTTTTAATGTAGAGCTCATTATCTTTAAATCTAAACCAAGTTTTGCCACAAATATTAGCAGCAAAATAATCTGACTGCCCCTCCACTGAGATCCATCCCCTTTCATGTTCTTCTGGAAATTTATAGGGATCTCCACCAATATGATGACCAAGCTCATGGCAAAGAATCATAGACAAAATTTCTTCATCTACTTTTTTACTTTTAAATAGGCCACCTTTTAAAGTGATTATCCAATCCCTTCCCTGTCTTGAAGCATAGGCGTTTAGCGAATCACTATTCAAATCATAGCGAATCTTTAGCTCCCCACCACTATTCACAACAATCGGGGCAAAATGGAAAATAAAATCATCTAATAAACGTTGATACTTAGACGTATCTGCAACAAGAAGACTCTCGGAGGAAGACACCTCAATGTCTTCTGGAAGGAAACTTCCCCAAGCCTGGAAATTAAGAACAAAAATGAATAAAAATAGTGGTTTCATACATGTTTTCATAACTTAAGCCTAACCTAGCTTTCATCATTGATCAAATAAGGCCTTAACCACTAAGTTCTACTGAGGATGCGTATAGGCTCCAATTATCGAAATGAACTACACCGTTTAGGGCCCAGAACTCGGGGTACTTATTTTGAATTAAAGAGCGAACTCCCTTCCCCCTAGCAACCATAAATACCCTTTCTTTTTCAAATTGCTTTCTTAAACTATTTAGTAGTACTCTTAATCCATAAGGATCACAAAAATCATAAATGAAATACATATCTGCTGGGGGAATTACAAAATTATTAGAGAGTAAATCCTCAGTATAAACTTGGCAATCTTTAAGACCATACTTTTTATAAATCCTATTTGCTTCCTGCGCTGGCTCTTTTATAATTTCATAACCAACAAAGCTAGCTTCTGGAATGATTGCCTGTAAAACAATTCCTATCCTTCCATATCCGGCACCAAAATCAACCATTTTTTTTGGTGAATATTTCTTTAGAACAGTAAGAAATTCTTTTATTTCAGGGTAAGGAGTTTGAAGTATTTGAGGGTCCAGCCCAAGCCAGTTTTGACTTCCAGGACTGTATTGTTGTTTAAGTTTATGCTTGGAAACTCTCTGACACAGATCTGATTCAATATTGTAAATATCGTAGCCAATTTCCTGATCTAGCTTTTGAGAAAATTGTCTCGGATGATTTTCTGGTGATAAAGTATAAAGCTCAGGGTCCTTAAGGTTCAGCATTAAGCTGCGGACTTGACCAATAGACTTTCAATTTGCTCTCTTGAAGCTTGTTCTTCTTCATCTTTTAAGACGGAGTACTCAAGGGCAAGATTATCAATCAATTTAGAAAAAATTTGCTCTTCCACAGTCCCTCTATCTTCGATGGCCTTTAACTCTAATATCACTCTAATAAGTGAATCTAGGTCTTGTTTTTGAGAGGCTGATTTAAAGTACTCAATGCGGTCTTTTTTAGACTCAAAGTCGGTACTTATATTGTCTGTCCCTAAACGCTCAATAGACTTATTAAACTCTTTTAATTCAGTTAGAAACCTAAATGCTGATTTATCATCGATTGGAATAAAGTTTTTTACATTGCTATCTCTACATTCAATAACCAAGTAATCCTTTCCTCCCATGCCAAGATCATCAATTGAGACGACTTTTCCCAGTCCAAAATTTGATGATAAAACTATTTTTCCAATTACATTTGATGTTTGCATAAGAGATTACTCCTTTTCGCTAATAAAGCGCTTAATTACACTTTAATAACGACTCCATAAAGCTTATTTAGAGTACCAATAATTTTAGACTGTGTACAGTGGCCCGATATTGCCCGACACTTATAGACCACTAATTAAGCCTAAAGCCCTATAAACCGATAGTGTATCCATGAAGCAGTTATACTTTAGTTTATTTATCGGTATTATTCTACTCACTGGCTGCGGGGAGCAAATAAGTAATGATGTCATTAATGAGAGTGAACAGTCACTTTCTAAACAGAAGGCCATATCTCATGTTTTAAATAGCGATAGATATACTCATTTCAAAATTCATGTGTTCTATGAGGATGGAGCATCCCCTTATACTGATAAAATTGGTCTAAGTGGAAATAATACCTGGGATATTACGTTAAAAAGTTTCGAGGCCCTACTTGCCAGTAAAAGTTTTAATATCATTGTTCCAAATTCGATCAATCAAATGAAAATAATTTCTAAGCAAAATAACTCAAAATGGAGTGCGAACCAACTAAGGGAGCTAGGTGAAAATATTGTTCCCCCTTTAGAGGGTAAAGACGATATCAACTTTGCTATCATTTTTGTAAAAGGTGAATATATAGATTCAGAAAATATTCTGGGTGTTCATCTTAGTGGAACTCATTATGCATTTGTCTTTAAAGATGTTGTTATTAGAGCTGGTGGTGGTTCTATATCTCAAAAATATATAGAGCAAACGACTGTGGTCCATGAGTTGGGTCATGCCATTGGGCTAGTAAATAATGGTATTCCATTGCACAAACAGCATGAAGATAATGATCATCCACACCATACAAATAACTCTGAGTGTGCTATGTATTGGGCGGTGGAGTCTGCACTGAAAATATCTGATATTGTAAGAAATTCCATGGGAAATAATGAATTGAACCTCTTCAAAGCTGAAGTAATTAAAGATTTAGAGAATTTTAAATAATCGTTTTATGGACCAAATACCCAATGAATAATAACGCCAATCCCAGTGAATAACAGGTCCAAAAGCCAAGTTGAAATTTTTCCGCAAATAAAAATGGAATAAAAAACA
>JBFKKF010000317.1:0-3253 GCA_041631355.1 Bacteriovoracaceae bacterium
TAAGTAGAAAAAGGTATTTGGTTTTGGCTTTTTAATGGTGATAGGGCCTGAGAAAAATCTCCTCCAACCATATTTCCACCAACATTATAAACATTGTAGTTTAATCCACCTAGGCTTCTAGAGTTAAAAAGATCTGTTAGAGATAGCATATTAACACCAAGATTGGATCCAAATGGAAGCAATTGTTTAGCAATATCTCCATAAGATGGCCTATAGTCTATTTTTGGTCCTTGATTTGACATTAATTGCATCATCATTAGACGATTCATCATTTCCATATTTTGATTTAGTGGTCCTAGGATATCGCTTTCAAATCCTGCTACTTTTTTAGTTAGGTCTTCCAGATCAACTTTTTGCTCACAATAGATTTTGTTAAGGTTAATCGTTTTCTCTTCTAACTTTTCAATTTTGGCATCTTTTGCTTTTAGAGCTTCCTTAGCTTCTTTTAAAGCATCTTTAGCATCGGCTAATTCTGTTTTTAAATCTTTTTGCTTTTCTGACTCATCAACCTTTAAATCAACTTCACCTTCTAAGTCGGAAACCTCTTTCTCAGCATCTTCTATATTATTAACAGCATCTTCAACTTCTTTCTCGGTTAACTCAGTAGATCCTTCAGCTAGGTTTTTAAGATTCTCAGCTTGGTCAGCAATATCATTAACATCTTGCTCAATCTCTTTATCTGCGAGCTCTTTAGAATCTTCTTCATTAGATTTTGTGGCCCCTTCTAAGCTTAGCTTTTCTTCGGCGAGTTTTTCTTGAGCAGTTTTAATGGCCTCATCATACTCTTTAGCCTCTTGCTTGATTTGATCGTCAGCAAGTTTTTCTTGAGCAGCTTTAATCGCCTCATCATACTCTTTAGCCTCTTGCTTGATTTGATCGTCAGCAAGTTTTTCTTGAGCAGCTTTAATAGCTTCATCATATTCTTTCGCTTCTTGCTTGATTTGATCGTCAGCAAGTTTTTCTTGAGCTGCTTTAATGGCCTCGTCATACTCTTTAGCTTCTTTATTAAATTCTGTTTCAGCAATGATCTCATCTGCAATTTCAGCTGGATTTTGTTGGACTTGATCTTCATTCTTACTCAATGAAGTAGATAGCTTTAAATCCAGGCTTTTATCTACCAAGTCTTCAGGAACATCTGTAGTACCAGGTCCTCTTTGTACCGATGTTGTAGTTGATAGGCTTTGATCAATTTGATCTTGGGCCATGGATTTGACTGAAAAAGTCGCAGCTACGAAAATGGGGGATAAAACCGCCATTACGTGAAATAATTGTCTTGTTTTCATACTCTCTCTCCTCGTTTGAAAAACATACTAATATGCCTCATATAGTTACAAGAGTTGTGCCAAAAATATGTACCTAATATTAATAGGTTAGAGAGAGGAAAGTGGTATTTTTTATACAGTGTATAAAATCTAGACAATCTGATAATGGGGAAAGTGAGTCGGTTATTGGCTTCGTTTTTGTTTTTGGATGGAGCTTTGAATGATCTTTATTTGAGTTTCTTTGATGGTCTCCACTTGGCTTGTATCTAGTGTTTTATTTCTGTCTTGTCCAAATGCCTTCCAAGTAAAAATGGCAACAAGTATGATTAGTAATTTATATATCACGTCTAAAGTCCTTTTAATATTCAAAAGAGACTTATATACTAGGTTTTGATATGTAATGTGTCAACTCACTAATTTTATTAAAGGAACCAATGTCTATGCCTATAAAACCAAGCCTAAAAATTTCCTTATTACCTGTACTAATTCTTGTTTTATTACTTAGTTTTAATGTTTATGTGTTTGGAGATAATTCTTCCTATGGGCCTAATCAGTTGGCGCTACTTACTGCAGCTATTATCTCTGCCTTAATTGGAGTTTTTCATTTAAAGCATGATTACGCAGAAATCGAAAAAAGGGCCATTAGCTCTATTGGTGTTGCTATGCATGCCGTATTCATTTTATTAACAGTGGGATCTCTCATTGGAATTTGGATTTTAAATGGGGTAGTGCCGGGAATGATTTATTATGGAATTAAATTGATCCACCCTATGGTTTTCTTACCGATTTGTTTGGTCATTTGCAGTGTGGTCTCACTGGCAACTGGTAGTTCATGGTCAACTGTTGGTACAGTGGGAATTGCTTTAATTGGTATTGGGCAAACTCTGGGGATTCCTATCGAGATGGTAGCAGGAGCTATTGTTTCAGGCTCATACTTTGGAGATAAGATGTCACCTTTAAGTGATACAACAAATCTTGCCCCAGCAATGGCAGGGACTGATTTATTTAGCCATATTCGTCATATGGTTTATACCTCAGGGCCTTCAATTGTATTGTCGTTTATTCTTTTTTCTATCTTAGGTATTTTTTATCACGGGCAATCACTAGACTCTAAAGGGATAGAACAAGTTTTAAATTTGGTGCAAACAAAATTTAATATCACGCCATGGATTTTTACTTTGCCTCTAATTGTTATTGTTATGGTTAAAAAGAAGGTTCCTGCATTGCCGGCTCTTCTCTTTGGAACTTTTGCTGGTGGTATCTATGCTCTGGTCTTTCAAACTTCACTAATAGAATCCATGGGAGGAGGAGAAATAAGTGGAGTTAAAATTTATGAGATTATTCTTGGTGTGGCCTATGATGGATTTAAACTAGAAACAGGAAATGAGTTTATTGATAAATTATTCTCACGAGGTGGGATGAGTAATATGTTAAATACTGTATGGCTAATTTTAATGGCCATGATTTTTGGCGGTATGTTGGAAGTGACCGGAATGTTAGGGCGTATTGCTGAATCCATCCTCAAAATGGTCTCAGGTGTGACTAGCTTGGTGGCCTCAACAGTTGGCTCGGCCATATTTTTAAATATCACAACCTCTGATCAATATATTGCTATTGTCTTGAGCGGACGTATGTTTAAATCAGCTTACCAAGACAGAAATTTACATCCGAAAAATCTAAGTAGGGCGGTAGAAGATGGTGCAACAGTCACTTCAGTACTAGTTCCTTGGAATACTTGTGGGGCCTACTTTAGTAGTATTTTAGGAGTTGCTACTGTAGGCTATCTTCCTTTTGCCTTCTTTAACCTACTAAGTCCTATTATGTCAGTAATTATTGCTGCAAGTGGAAAGACCATGGAGAAACTAGAAGACAATAATTAACCAACTTCCTCTTACGGGTACTCATTTGATATAGATTTAAAGCTTCAACTACGATTCGCTTTGGTATAGAATGAGATTAAATAAGATTAGATCTTTATATTATTAATGGAA
>JBFKKF010000318.1:0-3230 GCA_041631355.1 Bacteriovoracaceae bacterium
AATTTAAAGATAAACTACAGGACAAACTATTAGGTCTGGTTGATAACGTCTTCAATAAGAGTGATAGCCTTGTAGAGGGACTTCAGTAAATTAACTAAAGTTACTTTCACTAGGAATTTGTTTCCTAACTTAATGAATTATGACTGCATCTATTATCATTAATAGATGGGGCATTTATTTTTAAAAAATTCACCTTTAGGGCAAGCTCTCGTCGAATATCTATTTTTAGTCGTTTTTTTGGTTATATTGGGGTCCAAGCTAGTGCTTGGATTCTCTGATTTTACTAGGGATTCCTTTGGAAACCTTGGACACGCTATAAGTGTGAATCTCACAGTAGGGGTATGCCCGGAAAAATGTTTTTTTAGAAGCTATAAAAACGGATTTAGTCCGTAATGATCACGCTGCCAATTTACATATTCATTCTTATCGAGTTATTAGCAGTATCAATTCTTGATCTAAAGTTTAGAAAGATTAGAAATATTTGGGTTATTTTAAACTTATTTATCTCGTCAATATTGTTTATGATTATGCCCGACCTGTATCTTCTTGAGCTAAATTCATTTCAGTATTCAATAGTATTCATTTTAGTTGGCTTTATTTTATATCTCTTAAAGATTATGGGAGGCGGAGATTCAAAATTTTTAGCGACAATCTTCTTGTTGATACCAGCAAGTTTACAAGATCGAGTTTTTCTATGGCTACTTATTATTACTATAATTATTGGGTCATTAGTTTTTTTAAATAATATTTTTCAAAACTTCTCTGGAATAATTGAATCCTTTAAACATCATAATGTTCAGGCGGTAAAAAATTACTTTGGTAAAAAATTTCCATATGCCCCTGTTATACTTATTACATGGATTTGGATCGGATGGGAATTAAGACATCAGTTAATTTAAAAACTGCCAGCGGACAGTCAACGGTGGAATATATTTTGTTATTGGTCGTTGTTATCTCATTAGCAACAACAGTATTTAAATCCGATGCGTATAATAGACTATTTGGAGATGAGGGAAAGTTTACATCTGTGTTTAGAAGAGAGTTAGAGTATTCGTACATGCACGGACTATCAGGTAAAACAGGATTTAGAGTACCAGGCTATGGGGGAGGAAATCATGACTCATATAATGATAGATTCTTTGGTTCAAAAGACCCCTACCCTTAGAAACGAAAAAGGGCAGTCGGCAATTGAATTTATATTGACTATCGCGTTTGCCTTAGGTGTATCGTTTTTATTTGTTAATCAGACGATAAATGTAACGGATGGCTTTTTGGTACATTATGCAAACTATATGGCCGCAAGAACTTTTTTGGTACAAGAGGCAGGTGTAGGCTCGGAAACAACTGGGTTTAATAGAGCCGAACGACTCGCACGAAGAACTTTTAGAAATTATAATTTAGATAAATTAGGTATAAACGGACGATTTACTCTGCTTTCACAGATTAATGGCCAATCCGTTGTGTTTACTGGTGCAACAACTGAATTTGATCGGAAGCTCTCATCCTTTCCATTTTTAGGAGGAGGGGAAGAAGCTCATTTTTACTCTGAAGCACTACTTGGAAAAGAGCCATTTCGCTTTACGTGTTTACAAATGACCTGTGCTGCTATGACAGGTAGTACAAGTACCTGTCAGGATAAAAGTGGCTCAATGGATATTGTGGTTTATGATAACGGTTGTTAAAAAAATATTTTTTGAAGAAAACGGTGAAGATGGCCAAGGTTTAGTGGAGTTTCTTTTATTTTTACCACTCATGTTAATGTTTTACTCAACGATACTGTCTATATCCAACGCACTAAATGCATCAATAAATCAGCAAAAAATTGCAAGAAGTTATCTTTACTATATCCTACAAAATAACTCCACCTATCCCAAGCCTTCTAGGAGAGGAGAAGATCCTAGTGTGGCCTGGAGTATGTTTGGAACCCAAATTATTGGCTGGGCGGAGAGCCTCGATGGATCAAGTCAGGCTCCGGTTGCACCTTGCTATAAACTCAATTTGCCCTTCGAGTCCAGAGAGGACGATGCTTGCGAAAATAAGTACAGTTCAAATACAACCCAGTTTATGCGGGTGAAAACAGTGTACGGATTATGTGGTGCCACTTACGTAAAAACTGTGACTGGAAATAACTTAGCGTTTCCCTTGGGAAATATAGTTACACCAACTAGTCCCCAACACTGTATAATCAAACGTTAGTAAAATCGGTCAATTATTCCACATTAAAAAAAAGACGCGCTAAGTATAAAATATTAGGTAAGTATTATTTAAAGGAATATTTATGAACAGTCGTGCATTTACTCTCAGTTTAGTCATTGCAGGTATCGCTGTAATGATGGTTCAGTCATATATTCAAGGACGTGAAGATCACTTTAAATCCAAATATGGAGATTTAAAACAAGTCGTTGTTGCTAAGGTAGATATACAAGAGATGGAAGTTATAGATGATAGTAAAATTCAGATATCAACAGTTCCTGGAAAGTTCTATATGCCAGGTGCATTTTCAACAACTGAAGGTTTGTATAATACGATTGCTGCTACTTCGATTAAAAAAGGTGAGCAGATAACAAGTCCTAGATTGGTTCGACCTGGGTCACGAACAGGACTTGCAAGACAAGTAAGTGAAGGTAAGCGTGCTGTTTCGGTACAAATCTCAGAGCAAGAATCAGTATCAAAATTATTAAAGCCTGGGGATAGAGTGGATGTCTTATCTGTTTTTAATTATGCTGGTGGTAGAATGGAGATGACAAAAGTTAAAACTGTTCTTCAAGATGTCTATGTTTTAGCAACAGGAAAAAGAGTAACTAGAGAAGTGCCGCTAGCAGGGATTAAAGTAGATGAAGAGATTAGAAAGTTAAATCTTAATACCTACACTGATTTTAGTACGGTCACTTTAGAACTAACTCCGGATGAAGCACAAAAATTAATTTTTTTAATGAAAGTGGGAGCGGGAATATATTTTACTTTGAGAAATAATACTGACAAAACCAGAGAAAGAATTGGTGGTACAAAGCTCTACGATGTACTAGGCGCAGAAGATGCCGCAGAAGCCAAAGCATACTTTGCAGAAAAAAGGGCAAGACTTGAACGTAAGCGATAGATTAATAACAATATTTCTATTTTTGCTATTTAGCATAGGTACTTTTGCCCAGGAAACGAAGGTGAAAGAGAAAGATTTAAATGTTGCGATTGGGATCGATGAGATAGTAAAGCTTGACTATAAATTCAACCCA
>JBFKKF010000319.1:0-3226 GCA_041631355.1 Bacteriovoracaceae bacterium
AGAAAGCGAGATCGATTGATCAAAAGGATGAGTCAAAACTCGCCGGGATTGCACGTCTATCCTTCTCTTAAATCTAAAATCTAGAAAATGGTAGTTCAACAAGCTATATACCTTTTCTCCCCCTGCAAAACAATCAGAGCTCATTTCTATTAAACCAAATGCAATAGTAAGGCATGTCCAGTCTTATATCTCCATTAAAAAAAGCTAGGATTCTTATTAAAGAACTTGATCCATAAGAAATCCTATTAGATAGTCCTCACAAATACAGCTAATTACAAGATCGAAGTATGAAACCCTAAATATATTATGGTTTATATGTAGCTTATATTTTAAATTAAAGTTTATTATTGAAAAATATATAGAATATAATCTACATTATTTCAATACCCTGATTATATATGAAAAAAATTTACTCAACTTTTACAATTTTATTTTTTGGCATCATTCTTTCACTTGTAATAGATGGTTGTAATGATGACTTGGAAATTATTCAAGAAGAAATTAAGTCAGGCGTTCATCTTATGGAATATACAGATACATCACAAATTCCGGATATTGTATCCACTATTGATAGAACAACAGGAATTAAGAAATCTTTTTGGTCGGCTTCAAAAAATGCATCTTCAGATTTCTGGATTAAAGAGAATAAGGTGATCAAGTTAGTCGATTCAGTCGGTAATGAATCCTACTCATTTAAGATTATCAGCAAAGAGTACATGCCACAGAACATTTTTAATTTGATTGTTAAAAAACGTAATGATGGTAGCTACATGACTCCTTTTATTATGGAATATGAATTTATCAGTGGAGATAGATTTCATTATGCTGCGCAAGAAATCAGGAAGTTTGATGGAGTTGTCAATATTTATTCATTGAACGGATTTATTGATTCTTTTGGGGGTTTATCCTCAAGAGGAAGTGATCCATGTTGTGAGGATTGTGGCCCCATTCCTGGTGATAGTGATACAGGTGATGGTAGTTCAGGAGATGGTAG
Source organism: Bacteriovoracaceae bacterium (assembly GCA_041631355.1). GTDB lineage: Bacteria > Bdellovibrionota > Bacteriovoracia > Bacteriovoracales > Bacteriovoracaceae. Next base: position 995 of record JBFKKF010000319.1, read on the forward strand.
TTCAGGAGGTAGTGGCGGCCCGTCTGGTACTGGAGATGGAGGTACTACAAGCGGAAGTACAGGATGGGCACCATATTTCAATGGAGGAAATGAATTACCCGATTTTAGAACCGGTTATGTAGAAGTAGGAGTTGGAGATTTTCGTAATCTATACAATTTTCAAAAAGGGTCACGAAATTTAGGAAAAGGCAACTCTGATTGTCCAGATGATGATAAAGTTTTAATTCCAATAAACGAAGAAGAGGATCCTATTGATGATAAAGAACTAGTTGATAAAGAAAAATGTATCTACGATCATTTAGCTAAAACCGGTAGTAATTTTATACGTGGCATAATGAACCAGTTTAATGGGGAAACAACTGAATTTCCATTAAAAATTATGTCTCAACATACTTTGTTAAATGAATTTGGTAATCCAATCAATGGAAGGACAATTTTTAGAGAGAGCGATGGTCAACTAACGATAATAATAAGTTCTTCAAGATCAAATGAACATCCAGCGCTTGAGGTAGCAAGAACGATAATGCACGAGTTTATACACGCCGATATGTTTAGGGCATTAAATACAAATAATGCATCTGCTCATGATGTTATTTTTAAGGCCATATATGAAGCATACGAATCAGGTCAATTCAATGCGACACCACAACATGAATCCATGGCTGCATTATATATAGGATCAATGATGGAGTCTTTAAGAAAGTTTCACCAAACTGTCTTAGTAGATGATTATAATTATCTGACTAATAATGGAGCAAATCCTCTTTCCGATTCTTTTTACGAGGCTTTAGCATGGCGAGGCCTGGCTATTCATAATGTGAAGGCCTATACAGACTTACCACAAATAAAGAAAGATCAACTAGCAGAAGCACTTAACTTATATTACTCAGCTACAACAAAAACTTGTCCAGAAGAGAACTAAATTATGAAACGATATTTAATTTTCTTAATTATAATACTATTTCATATTGAGGCAAATTCGCAAGATAAAGATACCCTGTTCTTTAAGTTTGATAAACAATATATAATACCATCTTTAGGAAATGAGAATAATTATATACTTAAAGATAGTCATGAAGAGGGAACATTCTTTTTTACAATAGAGGAAATTTACAAGGATCTAGAATTCGAAGAACCTTTATGTCTAAAAAAATATGTGAGAAAATCAGAGTTTTATGATAAAAAGCGGAAAAGAAAACTTAATGATTATAGATTAATGGGGCATTTTAGCAACTATGAAGTGTTCTTGATTAAAGATGACAAATTTATTAAAGTCACCTCATCATATAGTATAGATTAAAATGCGTCATTTTATTTCCAGAGCCCTTCTTTCTTTTTCATAGGTATCCATCGCATTAGAAACAATCAATACATCTTCTAATTTCACTGTCTCAAGGAAGTCCTTTTGTAATTTATTAGCAAAGCCTATAAAGCGAATCGCTTTGCGGGCATCCTCATAAGGATTGGAGGACAGGGTACCTCGTCATAAACCTTCTACCGTTGATATGGATGAAAAGGAGGAGTCAAAATGAGCCAGGATTGCTTGCCTCTCGGCAAGCTTCCCTTCGAGCTCGTTTTGAGAATCACAATAAGATACGCCTCGCTTGCTTCAATTAAAAAAGTGAGATCGATGGACCAAAAGAAGCTTTCAAAACTCGCAGGGATTGCTTGCCTCTCGGCAAGCTTCCCTTCGAGCTCGTTTTGAAAACCACAAAAAGAAGCATTTCGTTCGCTCCAAAAAAAGAAGCGAGCTTCTTTTTTGAAGCTCGCTCATACTTCCACCTTTTTGTGGTTTATCCGTACCTCGGGTGTTAATCGAACCTGCCTGCCGGCAGGCAGGCCCACACGCCTATCCCAATGATTTTATAAATTCTTTTCCTTCACCACTTTTCAAATATTTCTCGTGATTACGGGCAGTCTGTCTGGAAGTGAAGCTTCTGAAATACACTATTGAAAAAGGTAAGTACGGTCTAGATGTTTTATTGAAACCCCTGTTATGCTGATTGTATCTACGAATGAGATTATTGGTCATTCCAATATAAATGTAATTGCGTCGCCGACTTCTGATTGCATAAACGATATACACCAAGACAAAATAAAACCGCCGGGTGCAATTACCCGGCGGTTTTGTACCAAAGGTGGGACTCGAACCCACACGCCCTTGCAGGCATTGGATTTTGAATCCAACGTGTCTACCAATTCCACCACTTTGGCATGAAATTGCGGAATTCT
>JBFKKF010000320.1:0-3226 GCA_041631355.1 Bacteriovoracaceae bacterium
CATTCTCAATTAAAAAGTAAACGGAGTTTGGAAAACTGGCTAATCCTTGCTTTAAAACATTAAGGGCTTCTGAGCCTTGTGTGTTTATTCTTTTAAAGTGTTCATAAATTGCTTGGGCCACAAAAAAATTCTTGGTACTCAAGTCTTTAATAGTAGATAAGACTTTTTTCTCTTGAATCTTTCCAAAAGATCCAACAGTAGATAGTGCTCTTAGATAGTTCGCATAAAGTAGGGGAGTTATTTGTCTTCCCTTTATTGTAAGGTAGTTTTCAATATTAACAATTGCTGCCTCTGGTCTTTTAATCTGCAGGTAAAACTCCGCAAATGATGCGGTATAGTCTGGTTTTAGCACACCCTTAGTTTTAACATACTCAATAAGCTTGAAAATTTTAAATGCATCTTTATTATAGTCATCTGATTCTGTAAGTAATTTTGATCCAACCAAAATCATTTTTGACAGGGCGGGGTTATCATCAAATTTATTGGCAACTGATTTCTCATAAAACTTGTAAGCCTTTAAAAGACTTGGGTAAACATAATTTGAAAGCTCTTTGTTGCCCTTGTTAAGGTAATCAACTGCAAGAGTGGCATCCTCTGTATCAAATTTTGTTGGAAATATTATTGTTGGGCTAACAATTTTGATGTTTTTTGCTTTCTTCTTTGGTTCTTCATCATTATCAAATAAAACTAATATCACAATCAAGATTCCAATAATGATGGTAACAATTTTATTTTTTTTCTTTTCGGGTGTTTTCTTCTCATCAACCGTAGCCGGATCATTTTTCTTTTTTTCCCTGCCTACTTCGATTCTATCATGTATATGACTCTCTTCTCCTTTAGCATCAATTATTTCAGACTTTAACTCTTCCAGCGATATAAACTGAGTTTCCTCATTTTCTAGGTCTTCAATGATCTCAACACTCTCTTCCTTAGCTTTTTTTTCTGCTTCAACCAGAAGTTTTTCTTTATCTTCTACTTCTTTTTGTTTTTTTATCTCTTCTAAATATTTTTGATACTCAGGGTTTACCTGTGTTTTATCCAGGCTATCTTCCTTCGCTATTTCATTCTTTAGTTCTTTGCTTTTTTCTTTTCGAGGCTCACTCTCAACACTCTCATTTTCTGTATTTATTATTGCATCTTTAAGTGGATCTTCTTTTTTGAATTTATATTCAGCAATATCTTCTTTGTCCTCTTTTTGCTTGTTCAAATTGCTTATATTGAATAGAAGGGTATCGTCCCCTTGTTTTGTCTCGACTTCCTCAAAATTAAAATAGTCACTTATCTTGTTCCATTCCCCAAGAGGGAACTCTTGACACTGTTCATCTCCTAGTAATAATTTCTTTGATATAAGTTCATTAATCTCTGCTTCTACTAGAGGGCCTATAACTCTACCATTGCTGTATTTTACTCTATACTTAACCATATTGTTTTCTATCCATAACTGTTAATAATAGAGGCGTAAAAACTAGAATTAGAAATAATGAGCTCGTGAACAAATTATTACTAAACATTATTTTCTCTACATAATATAGACTTACTCCTATAGCGAGCGCTGTACTACTTAACATAAATACTTTTTTCATTTTAATAACATCCGCTATTTGAAATGCAGCTAATACTACAAAATTCAGAGCAAGTAATGAAAATAGGTATAAATCACTTATCTCTGTCATATATGTTAAAAGACCAATGATAAAGGCGTTGAACTTTACGATTGAATACAAGTTGATATTATTAGTTGTTTTATCTCTAATAAGAGTCACCATTGCGACTATCATCGTGACAATCAAAAGAACCTTGTACGACTCAGTTAAATTATATCTGTATATTACACTCAACCTTGAAATAAATATGTAGGGGAGTGCGACTACTTTTAGAAATGATTCTAGCAAACCATATGATTTTAATATTATTTTATTCTCTCTCTGCTTCTCTTTGTAGGTGATATTTGTAATCAGTATAAGGTTAATCATCACCACAGAAACTATCAATACTTTTGTATTGCTTGTCAGCATTTCTTCAAAATATAATGATGAACCTGCCAATAAAATTATTACGATACAAAATCCGTGTGCAATCATTCCATATAGTAATTCTTTGCCCTGTCCAACCTTGGCCATCCGATTATCATCCATTGTCTGCATTCCAATTTCAAATAGCTTACAACCAATATAGACAATAATTAACCCCAGGTAATTCTGCGTATTTATATATAAATTAAAAATCCATACCGTAGCAGTAAAAATTATTGTAAATACTTCACAACTTCTTACTCTTCCTAGATCCATTACTGCTAATACTAAGCTGGTGAAGTAGATAGTAGCAAAAGCCATCTCACCATTCCAGCTGATCGTTACATTTAGCAACAGTGGAAATTGTGCTAAAACGAATCCCCATTTATCATTGCGTTTAGCTACAAGGACTGTAATTAACAAGCTTAATAAAATATATAGTGCACTTATCAAGAAATACTCCACACTGTTATCATTATGGTTAAAGCGACAATGCTTAATATATTATTATAGCTGACTGTATTCTTATTCATCCTACTCTTTGATACTAAAAAGTAATTAAGTACAGGTAAGCTTGCTCCTATAAGACACTGTTCGTTTATTGAGCTTAAACCGTAGAGAAATCTCAAAAGTGACAGATTAAACAATATGAGTATTAACTTTTGGATAAATTCTTTTTGGTCATTTAGCTTATCTAAATTAAGAACTTTCTTAGGTTCTATCAAATTTATAAGAATGACTAATAGTGGACCTAGTAATAACCCATGAACTTTATCATGGAAAACTGTGAGTATTAGCATAATAACATAGCTCAGTAATCCCCACGGAACAGATCTTTTAAATATCAGAAAGATAAATCCCACCCCAAGTACTGCAAGTTTTAGGTATAGATAATTTTCTATATATTTAGAATTCATTAACAGTAGCGTTATCCCAGTAATAAATCCAATTGATTCTAATGTGACAGTTTCATTGCTCTTAAAACTCTTTATGTTCGCGTTGAATATAAGCCCTAAGCACATAATTTTGATTATTGAAATTGGATCAACATTAACAAGCCCAGGGTGTACACTCAATATGGTAACAATAACTAAAATTACGGAGCTAACTATTTCAACTACACTCTCGCTTCTTCTTACAATCAAGTACAATGCTATTGCTGAACAAGCAAGTAGATGATTAATATAAAGTGCAGGCAGGGCAAATAGCAGACC
>JBFKKF010000321.1:0-3217 GCA_041631355.1 Bacteriovoracaceae bacterium
GAAATTGAAAATAAAGTATCCACATTTAAAAGTCGTCTGTGGAGACAATCTTGAGCTGATAGAAAAAAATCAAAAAAGTTTTTCCGATTTAAGAGGTTTTTTAGGGTTTTACCAACGTCTCAAAAACTTGAAGGGTAAAAATGACAAAAAATATCAGGCATACGTTAATAAGCTTAAAGAGTTATATCCTGATAAAGATATACCATCACCAGTTAGATTTAGCCTGGATATGGCCATCGAGTCACTTACTCAATTCGAATCATTCATTCATGCTAGAAATGCTTCATTTTATAGAGAGTTAGTAAAGTTTAATAGGCCTGCACTTATAATTGGTGGTCTGCATGTTAAAGATTTAAATCATAGACTAGTGAATAAGGGGATTAAGACTGAGGTTTACACTCCTAAAGGCTATAATGATAATGAGCAAAAACTTTTGGAAACAGTTCGTAACAATTTACAAAAGGAAAAAGAAGTTCAGGTCCTATTTAACCAAGTTCCGCCTGGGTTTAATTTTAAAAATATCAAACTAAATAATGATTTAGAGATTAATGCAATCTTTACTAAAAAGGAATATGCTAAAATTAACGAAATCCTTCCCAAACACTATCATGTCGCTCTTTTCTCAGACTTTGATGGTGATGGTATTAGGGACTTTACTTTATCATCATCGGGCTCAACAATCATTTTAACTGCCGAAGATACCGATTGGGATAATGATGGAGTTGATAATTTGGTAGATACAAGCCTAGGTAAACAACAAATTTTACCGTCACAATCTCCAGAAATTAAATATAAAAATAGCTATCTAAGCCAGGTCGATGCAAAAAGTGTTATAAGAGGACTTCAGAAAAAAATTACTTTGATACAGGATGATAATATTGATCATGAGATCGTTATCTTGGAGTTGTTTAAAACACTACTTGAGAAAGAAATATTAAATACTAAAAATATTCGTTTCTTGAGAGCAGCTGTCCCGAGATTTAGTTACGGCAAGAATGTATTTTTCTCATATATAGAAACAACCAAGACATTAGAGTATTATCCTGTAAAACTTTCTTCATTTGTGAGTACTGAATTTAAGAAAAGGTTTAAAGGAGCAAATTATAAGCAGTATATCAACTCCTATGTAATTCCATTAATTATTCATTCCTTATCTCATGAGTTTGCCCACTCAATTGAGGATGATGTTGATAGCAGGTCACTTGAAAAAGACTGGTTATGGAAAGAAGAAAAGTACACGGGAAAATATCTTACAAAAAATAGATTACCAAATAAAAAAATCACCATTGACCGCTATCACTATAGTTATAAGGGGAAAATCTTTTCTCAATGGATTGATGATTTTGAATCTTATCAAGTGCTAAAACGTAACATTTTTAAACAAGTAACACAGAAAGAGCGATTAAAACTGATAAGGACTTCTCCTTACTATATTAAGTCTAAGACTAAACGAGCTGAGAATATGTTGAGTTTTTTGCAAAAACATAGCTTGCCATCAGTATATGCACTAAAAAACCCCTCAGAGCTTTTTGCTGAACGTTTTGCAATGTGCATCTTTAAAAAAGTTTATCCTAGAAGCAATAGTTTAGTTCGTGCGATTGAGTTAGAGCAACTTCTTGGAATCAACCCTTTAGCAGTAAGTAAAAAGTTTTGTAAGCAGTTTTTATAAGGTTATTTTAATTTGTTCCAAAGCTCAATCATTTGCTCAAGATTTCTCGGAGTCTTTTTAATGAGAGCTTTATAAAATTGATCTAGGTTTTTCTTTTTTTGGATCTTATCAATCAGAAAGTCAACCTCTTCGATAGTTAAATAATATTTCCTTTTCTCTTTAAGCACTTCTGGAGTTAAAACCTGTTGTTGGAAAGTTTTATATTCGATAAGTTCTTCTCCAAAGCCTTTAAATACTGCCTTTATATCAGTGGTCCTCTCGTACTTCACTCTATTTTGAAAGTATTTAATTCCTGTATTTAAGATGCCATGAGTATCGTAATCCTCAGTGTGAATAAGTTCATGGGAGATGACCCCAATAAGTGCATCTTGGGAGATTGAATAGGCAAAGACTTGAGGGTTGACTCGAATGCAATACTTTTTCCTGAAAGTTAATAAACTCGTAAGTTTAAAATTTGAATGGAAAAAATATTTGGGATCTTGAATAGAAGTTATGGTGAAATTTAGTTTTTCAGGTCTAATATTATACTTTTCTTTGGACACTACTGAATTAATAGCTTCATGAATGAGATCAGTCTCATAATGTGAAAGATTATTTTTGCTCTTTTGAGATCCCATTGCCGAAACATTTGTCACTAGTAATAAATTAGATAATAATATTATCAGTTTCATAGTGCTTTGATAATATTTTGCGCTGCGATGCGCAATACTCCCTGTACTCATTACTAAATAGGAAGTAAGTTACTGTAATTACTTTGAATTTATTTCACTGTAATATTTTGCTCCCTGTAAGCACTCATTGGTATTAAAGTTTCTATAACTAAATATGAACACATAGAGGAGGTTTCATGAAAAATGACAAATTCAAAAATTTAGCAAAGTCCACGATGATGGTTTCGGCCCTGAGTCTTGGCGCTAATATGCTAGCAAATGACATCACTCCTGGTTCTTGGAACGCTCTCGCCATGGGAGGGAAAAGTAGCGAGGAGAAAGCTGAGCATAAATGTGGTGAAGGAGAGTGTGGCGCCAAGAAAATGGAAAAGAAAGGCGAACACCAATGTGGTGAAGGCGGTTGTGGAGAAGATCACAAGGATAAGGCCACAAAAAAGGGTGCAGATGGCTCTTGTGGCGAGGAAACTTGTGGAGCTTAACCTAGGTTATGGTATCGGGCTTCGAAGGACGCATTATGATGAGGTCCTTCGTCGCTCTTCTGAGCAGCTACCGGATTGGTTTGAAATAGTCTCTGAAAACTTCATGAATTACGGTGGAAGACCAGAGAAACTGTTGACCCATATTCGTGAACAAAAAATTGAGATTATCCCCCATGGGGTAGGATTATCTCTAGGCTCTCTAGATAAATTTAATACTGATTATATTGAAAAACTTAAAAGTTTAATCAGTGAAATTAAGCCTAAGTATTTCAGTGACCATCTTTGTTTTTCATCCACTAAAATGCATCAGTATCATGACCTGCTGCCAATTTTAAAAACGAAGCAAAGCCTCAATGAAATTACAGATCGGGTTAAGTGGATTGAAGACATTTTTCAGC
>JBFKKF010000322.1:0-3213 GCA_041631355.1 Bacteriovoracaceae bacterium
TAGGTATTTGCTCAGCTATCCTAAAGTTATGGGCAAAAAGAAAAAGAAATAAATATTCCAAAAGAGGCAGATTAATCTGCCTCTTTTTTTAGGCACTTATCCTCTCAATTAGCACTCTAAGTCCCCAAAATATTTACCCAGTCTAGATGTAAGTCATGGATAATGAGATAATTATGCATGACATAGGGGATAGCAATGTTAGTAAAATCAGCACTTATTGGCTTTATAAATTCTTTGATAGTTTTTAGTTTAATCATTTTACCCATGAACTTGAGTAGTACAGCATACGCGCAATCGAATCCGGACTTTGATAGTAGTGATGTCTTAGGAATGGATGAAACCACAAGTAATAGCTCAAGTGAAGTTTTTACTGAACAAGACTGTACCGAAGAAAATAAAGATAGTGAGGAATGTCAGGGGGTATATAAACCTGGTGAAGAGTTTAATGATGCAAGATCAGAGTCTGATTTAGAGGATCATTATGCTGAGGGTGATAAAGGAATCTTAGAGCAATATATTGGAGCTGCTTTTGCAATGATCGGTGTTTCACTTTTTGGAAATACTAATCAGCAGGCTGCTCAGTCATGCCAGTTAAAAGAGGCAACCGGTGCTCGGGTTACTTTCCCCATAGTTCAGGCGGGAAGTTTGGCCTATTTAATCGGAGAAGTTTCCGCTAATCTCGAATTCAAAGAAGCTGCTCAATTAGCAGTTGATCATACTTTTCAAGCAAAAAAAGATGAAGATATTGGAGACTCTGAAGCTTCTACTGAAAGGGAGAAGAAAAATAGAGAATCTAATGATGAACAGATCAAAGCTTATAATGCATTAATTGAAATTTATGAAAAGCAATCAGAAGGAATGGAAAAGAAAATTAAGATGGCGACTCTTGCAGAAGCAGCGTTCTTAACCGCAACAGGAATTGAAATTGCCGATATGTTAAAATTGAAGTCATATTGTAAATCTCAAATGACTGGATTGAATTCTACTTTGAGTGCGGAGCTAGGGAGCTTGCAAGGAATGATCGCTACCATTGAGACAGAGGGGAGTGGTTATGCCGCGATTTGCTCTGAGTCAGGTAGTAAATGTACAGAAGCCGGGCTTTGTTTTGGTGCCGCACTTGCGACTGAAGAATATCTAATAGAGATAAAGGCAGATGATGCTGCAATAAATAAGTTTTCTCTTAGTGAAATAGGCCGCTTATCAAAGGTCATGGTAAAGAAAATTGGTAACCTAGGTCTTTTCATTGTGATGATACCAGTAAATGCGATTAAAGGTGTTTATGATAAAGTTGTAGGGATGTTCTCTGACCCAAAAGAAGAGAAGACTGAAGATAAAACTACCGGAAGTGAAAACACGTCCACTGCTCAGGCAAGAATTGGAGTAAGAACTGGAATAACGACTCCAATTGATAAAGCAGCTTCAGGTGGTTGTACGAGTGCTACGGGAGCTATGGGCTACATCAAGTCCATTGAAACATTAAGGTCTACTCAAGTTCAGTGTTGTGGAGCAATCACTATTGATGCTGCAATATATGAAAATATTGGTTCATTAAATGATGATGACAAAGTTGCAGATGTGATAACTACTCCGAGCTCAAGTGGAACCACAAGTAAATACCTCCCTCATGTCACTCATAATCTTATTAGGGCAATTGCTTTAAAAAGGATAGAAACAAAAGGTAATGACTACAGAAGTAATGTCGAAAAAATAGCTAAAGCTGAAGAAGTGGCCAATTACGTTGTTAACAATATTTCTTCATTTATAGACACGAAGGAATTTAAAAGTGAATTGGCCATGTATAGACAAAAATATCTTAAGTCTGATCAAGACCCACAAATTATTTATAAGATCTTTAAAAAACTAAGGTCAGAATTACTTATCTCTAACTCATATGCCGAGTCAAAAACAAAGAAGGTGTGGGATGAATTATTAAATATCGGACAAAAAGCAGTCACATTATATATGGTAATGAAAGACCTATTTCATTCTCATGCTTTCCCAAGACCAAAAACCAGGGCGTGGACTTGGGGAACGATGGCAGCATTAAATGCTGTAATTTTAAAATTTGATAAAGATACCAAAGATGAAATTGATGATAGAGCGAAAATAACGAGACAAGAAAAAAATAACTTTATTGCTTCTAATCCAGTGGAAACAAAAGTTGAAGTTATTGAGCCTTTTGATGCTGGAAGTTCGAAAATAACCTCTGAACAGTTTCAGGAAACGAGTAGGGGGACAGAAACTCCACAGGCTTCAGAGAGTACTCCAACGCAATACTCAACCACTGATATATGTGCTCAAGGCTCAGGCTCAGACGCTGCACCTGTTACCTGCTCTTCCGAAAGTAATAAGCCAGTAGTTGATTTAAATCCATCTGCTGATATTGAAGGAGTTAGTACTATTGATACTAGTGGGATTCTGCCACAAGCAATTAATGTTGTTGAATCAGGTGTTAATGATGCTGCCACAGGTGGTGCCAGTAGTGCAGCTGTTGATGGTGATGTTCAAAATGCAAGTCAGCTTATTCCTCGTCTAGTAGCACTTAATGAGGGTCTACTTGATAAGTTTGATAAGCAAGAAAAAGAAAGATTTTCAACTTTAAAGTCAAAGCCTGCTAGTCTTAAAGACTCAATCGCTCAAGCTAGGGCATTATTTAAAGCAACTCCAGTTACAAAAGAACAAATGAATACTGGAGGAGGTGCAAATTTTAAAGCTCAGCTTGCGGCCTTAAAAGCTGATGATTTAAAGCGAAAGAAAAAAACAGCGAATTTCAACTTTAAAGCGCCGAAGTTTTCTCTACCAAGCTTTAGCTCACCAAATACCTCTACCACTTCTAATAGAAAACAGTATAAAGTACCTACTAATAAGGCAGAAAGGCTTACCAATGAACAGAGGCTTGCTAAGTTTAAAGTTAATGCAGGGGAGATAAATGATAGTAAATCCACTAGCTTATTTGTATTGATATCTAATCGATACTTGAAAAACTACTCAACTTTTTTCAGTAAGAAACAAAAGGTGGATAAAAAAACTCTGGAATCAAGGAAATTGGCTAAATAACCAGTAAAATAGGTAACAAACAGAAATAATTTACCGATAAGAATTAGTGTAGTGCAATCTGATATTAACCCAGTATTTTGGCGTAAATTTGTGAGATTTTTTATTCTATTCCTATTTATCTTTGGAGTTACTAATATATTCGCTAAGAGTAATATA
>JBFKKF010000323.1:0-3180 GCA_041631355.1 Bacteriovoracaceae bacterium
AAGTCCGGTTATATCTGATTTTTCTTGAGATGAGACAATAAAACTTGCCTTAAGATTTCTCATGGCAATTTTAGGTAGAAAGCGATCTTTAACTAAATCTTTTTTGGTAAAAACAACAATTTGATCCTTTTCTTCGATATTAAGTTCACTAATAACTTCTTGGGTAACTTTGAGATGATTTTTATAATTAGGATCAGAAAGGTCGCAGACAATAATTAAGAGATCGGCTTCCAGTGCTGACTCTAAAGTTGTTTTAAAACCTTGAACAAGGGTAGAAGGAAGATTTTGAATAAACCCAACTGTATCTATTAAAACCATCGGTGGTTTGGAGTCAGGGTTAAGGGTTCTGTAGGTTGCATCAAGTGTTGCAAATAATTTATTTTCAGACAGAACATCAACTTTACACAGCTTGTTCATCAAGGTTGATTTTCCTGCGTTAGTGTAACCAATTAAAGCAGCTGTAACGACTTTATTCTCTCTTCTTTTTCTTTGCTCTTTTCTGGTTTTCTCAACTTCTTTTAATTGCTTTTTAAAGGTGTGAATTCTCTCTCTAATAATTCTTCGGTCAAGCTCAAGTTGTTGCTCTCCTTCACCTTTTTGATAAGCACCACCTTTTTGTTTTGAAAAGTGAGTCCAAAGTGTTTGTAGCCTCGGTAGCATATAATTAAGTCTAGAAATCTCAATTTGGATTTTAGCTTCCTTGGTTCTGGCATGATGAGCAAAAATTTCTAAAATAACCATACATCGATCAATAACATCTAGCTTGGTAATTTTTTTTATATTTCTCATTTGACTGGCAGTTAACTCAAAATCAAAAACAAGAAGGGATGAGTTTTCCGCTCTGGCAATGTCAGCAATCTCTCTAAGCTTTCCTTCTCCTAGCATTGTTGCAGGGTCAACTTTATTTTTATTCTGATAGTGTTGGCTGCCGGCCTCAACCCCCAAGGTACGAAGTAGTTCCCTAAGCTCAGTTAAGGAGCTCTCTGTTTGCTCCAAAGATTTGTGAAACTCAAAATTTTCGCAAACAATACTAACCAGAGTAGCTTTCTGTTCTAGTTTTACCTGATATTCATCAAAATTCATTTACACCTTCATAAACTTGGGATCGAAGTTTTATAGAATACTTTTCGACTCAGGGCAATTAAAATTTCGTGATTTGAAGTCTAGAAATCGCAAAGAGATGATGTTATATGATATTGATGCATATACCTATAAGTTTATTTCGCGGTGATTCAGTCTTTACAAGCTTCAGAACAATCGATGGGGCCATCCCTGGACTGGATATGCATCTAGAGAGATTATTTTATGCAATAAACAAAACTTATCTCAACCAACGACTTAGTTATCATCAATTTCTCTCATTTTTTTCGCAGTTAACCAAGCTCTCGAACCAAGCAAAAGATAATCCGAATCATTATTTTAGAATAACTATTTATCCTCAAAGTTCTACTCATGCTCTAGGGATATTAGATTTAAGTATGGATATTTCTATTCAAGAACTTCCCCTGAGTAATGAGTCTAAAAGATTATGTTTAAAACCGACTCCTTATACTAAAGAGTACTCTTGCTTAAAATCAGGAAGTTATTTTCAAGAGTTTCATGCCAAAAGACTAGCAAGTCAGAGCGGATTTGATGATGTCATTTACTACAGGGATGATTTTATTACCGAAGCGACTACCTCAAGCTTGTTATTGAGAAAAAATGACTTTTATATCTTGGTAGAGGAAGAGGGAAATCTTGATAGCATTACCGCCAGGCTGTTTGAAATGTATTGCCAGAGCCTTGGTCATAAGTTTGAGAGAAAAAGGGTCGCAAAGAAAAATTTATCTCAATATGAGTCAGTATATCTGTTAAATAGCGTGAGTTTAATAACTCCAGTTAGAAGAATTGAGAACCGTCAGTTCGTGGTTGATCGTAACTTATTATTAGAATTTATAGCTTACTTAAAGGATTTGAAATGAGTGAGAAGCAATTAAAGGTACAATGTCCAACTTGTAAAAAGAAATTTAATTATTACAGTTCTGATTTTCGTCCTTTTTGTGATGAAAGGTGCAAATTGATTGATATGGGACAATGGTTAAGTGAAACATATACTATTGAAGGGAGAACAAATTCGGTTTATATTGAACAGGCAGAAGCATTACAACACTTAATTGATGAGACAGATGAAATTTACTAAAAAGAAAATTTTAGACACTTTAAACTACCTTCAAGATGTTGCTTACGAAGCGGGAGAAGAAATTTTAAAGTACCAAAAAGAAAAACAGCATTTAAATATTACAAATAAGGGTGCAGAGGGAATTGCCTCTGAAGCAGATGAAGCAGCAGAGACAATTATACTCACAGCTTTAAAAGAGAAGTTTCCTAAAATACCAATTTTATCAGAGGAAGAGTTTTCTCGAAAGAAAGCTAAAAGTTTTAGTAAAGAAAAGTCTCAAGAGTACATATGGTTAGTTGATCCTCTTGATGGAACCAATAATTTTGTGAATGGGATTCCTATTTATGCAGTATCGATTGCTCTTATGAATAAACAGGAGCCTATTTTAGGACTAGTTTATAATCCTTTGTCGGGAGAATGCTTTTATGCCGGGGAGGGAGTCGGCGCATTTTTGGTTGATTATCGGATTAACCCACTCAAACATTATGAATTATTTGTGAAGTTTAATGAAAAAGATATGTCTGAATGTATTTTCTCACCAGCACCTGTATACGAAATCACCCACAAATTTGAACGGCAATTATCAACTTTTCGTAAAAATATTACTGGAGCAAGAGCAGTAAGAAGACTGGGAAGTGCGGCCTTGGAATTATGCTATGTGGCCTGTGGAAACTTCGATGGTTACTGGGAGAAGAACTTAAGACCATGGGATGTTGCAGCTGCTCTGATTGTTTGCAGAGAGGCAGGTATTAAAGTATCAGACTTTAATGGTCGGAAACATACACCCTATAAAGACTCAATTATTGCGGCTGCAGAACCGCTTCATGGGAAAATTTTAGGCAGAATTTCAAAGTAATTGGAAGTTTTGTCCTATTTTTAGAAATTTGCAATAATTCCTCTAAATACCTATAATTTAAAATGATATCATATCCATGGAGGGATCGCTTGGAAGCAGTCATTAATTATATTGATAAATATACAACACAGATATTTGTTCTGCAGCTAGGCTTGTTATTAATAGT
>JBFKKF010000324.1:0-3179 GCA_041631355.1 Bacteriovoracaceae bacterium
AAAGAAATTTTAGTGGCCAGAAAGCAGTTTGCTGCATACTTAATCACTTCAGCGGATAGATTACTCGTTTGAATGGTTCTTTTCATCTGTCGGTTAAATGGCTCGTAAAGCTCTTCCATAACCTTAAAAGCATCATCATTATCTGTACCAATAATAACACGCTCTGGTTTCATGAAATCGTTAACTGCACTCCCCTCTTTTAAAAATTCTGGGTTATTCACAACGTGAAATTTTTTAGAGGTTCGCTCTGTTAAATATTTTTTTACGTTTTCTCCGGTACCAACTGGGACTGTAGATTTTAAAACCACAATAAGTCCATCTGTGATATGCGGAATTAAAGAATCCAGTGCCGCATACATATAAGAAAGATTAGCATTTCCATCATCTCCACTTGGAGTTCCCACCGCCATAAATACTGCCTTGGCTTCCTCGATGGACTCGTATGAAGTAGAAAATTCAACTCGATTATCAGCAATATTTCGCTTCATCATCTCTTCAAGACCTGGTTCATATATAGGACAATGACCATCACGCATCATTTTAACTTTATTTTCATCGATATCGATACAAGTAACCTTATTTCCCATCTCTGCAAAACAAACCCCAGAAACAAGACCAACATAGCCGGTTCCGATCATTGAAACTTTCATAATTTTCTCCTAAATAAAACTTAGCTATTCTAGCAAATTTAAATACGCAAGTGAACAGCTTTAACTTTTTTATCTCGCATGACACAGGGCAAACAAGAACAAATTTGTCGCTTTTTATCAAAGCAAGTAATATAAGCATCATTATGACTAATCAATTAAAATCTATATTGTTAATTCTAGGCGATATACTTCTTTTATACCTCGCCTTATTTATAACTACCTTTATTTATAAAGACCTAGAATATCACCCCGTTTTCTTTGCAAAACATATTGCTCCGTTTAGCCTTGTGTTCTCAGCTTGGATCATCATTTTCTTTATCGAGGGAATGTACTCATTAAGAACTTTTAAACAAACTGGCTTTATTGTTTCGCTTATTAGGGGTTCGATTTTAAACGCAACGATTGCCTTTATTTTCTTCTACCTTGTTCAATTTGACGGAATTACTCCCAGAAAAAATATATTTATTTTAGTCACCTTATCCAGTGCACTCATCTTCATCTATAGAAAGCTATACTTTAAGCTCTTTAGTTACAAAGGACTTAAAATTAAGACTTATGCTATTGGAGATGTTAATAGCATTGATGAAATCAAACAAAATCTACAAGAGCGCCCATACCTTGGGTTTGAAATTGTAAAATCTGAAAAAGAGTACTCGGGTGATATTCCCAAGGGAACAAAACTAATTGCTATTGATAGAAAGTTATTTTCAGACAAAGAAATCATTCAAAAAATTATCTCTCTATTAAATAATAATTATGACCTAATCGATCTAACCCAACTATCTGAGCTTATTACTGGTAAGATTCCCGTTTCGGCCCTTGATGAGTCTTGGTTTTTACAAAACTGTGGTTTACAATCTTCAAGAGGTTATTGGCTTAGTAAGAATATCCTCGATCGCATAACAGCGTTAATCATCTTCATTCCAGTAAGCCTTATTTATATTTTTCTTATTCCTTTTCTCCTTATTGTTTCTGGACGACCAATATTTTATTCGCAAATAAGAACTGGGATTAGAAATAAACCATTTCGAATTTATAAACTAAGAACAATGACAGTAGATGCCGAAGAAAATGGTGCAAAATGGGCAACCCCTAAGGATGCGAGAGTTACCCCCATTGGAAAGTTCTTAAGAATGACAAGACTAGATGAATTCCCACAACTTTGGAATATACTCAATGGAGATATGAGCCTGGTTGGACCTCGCCCTGAACGTCCTGAAATCATAGCCGAAAAGCTAGAGACAACCATACCATTTTACTCTTACCGACATCTAGTTAAGCCGGGAGTGACCGGTTGGGCGCAGGTTAATTTTCGCTATGGTTATTCTGAGCAAGACTCCATGGAAAAGCTTCAATATGATCTATACTATATAAAAAATAAATCCATATGGTTGGATATTAAAATCATTTTAAAAACCATTAAAACTGTTATTACAGGAATGGGTCATTAAGATCTTCGGAGCGAAGAAAGCTAAGCGGGTATAAAAAGAAAAGCATAAAAGAATTATTAGCATCAAAGATATACTCGAATTGTCCTGAGACTAAAACATTTATAACCAACGGTATAAATAGGAAACCTACGATATCTTTTCTTGCGAGCATTTCTTTTAACCAAAGTAATGCCCAAGAAATGAGAAATATTAATCCAAACACACCTGTGTCTGCGGCATAATTTAGAAGTATATTATGGGCATGTCCACAATACTGAGGTTCGGTTTCATAGCTACAATCTAAGTTAAACTTTTTACAATAATTAGGGTAATAAATCCCATTTCTATTTTTTATATCTTTGCAATTGGCATTAAATTGCTCCATCCCAAATCCAAAGAGTGGGCGCTCCAGAAAACCTCGAGTAGCTGCTTCGTATTGGCTAAGCCTTTTTAAATTAGATCCCTGGGAAAGTTTCGCAAAAAAGCGAGAGCTAGTACTCCCTCCCAAAAGACTTATGCTAATAAGTGTTAACACGATCAAAGAGGAGATCATAAAGGTGATAACGCCCCACTTTTTGCGATAAAAATAAAGAACAAATGGCAAGGAAACAATTAACCCAAGCATCGCCCCCCGAGTAAAAGAAAGGATAAAACCAATACCGCCAATTATTAAAGCAGAGTAAAAAAACTTTAAGTCTAATACTCTCTTAAATTTATCCTTATAGAGCAAAAGACCAATCATCAAAGTTAAGACAAAAGACATTCCATAGCCGTAGCGCATAATCCCTGTAAAGCCGCCGTTACGATAATGAAGGGTATATTCAGATTTCATTTTTAACAAATTAAAATCATATCGATTTTTCAAAGTTCCATAAATTGCGGCAGCAATAATAGTAATCCAAAAGATATTTAGAATTACTCGAACCCTTTTGGGAGTCATATACTCTTTAAAAACATGTCTCAAAGGATAGAGTGCAAACACACCAAAAAGAATATACTTTTGACGGCCATAACTTCTGATCGGATTCACCAGTTCAGAAAAATTAACCGTATTAGCAATATATGCAATAAAAGCTAAGCCAATTAAGGCATAAGAGCT
>JBFKKF010000325.1:0-3178 GCA_041631355.1 Bacteriovoracaceae bacterium
TAGAAAGAGCTTTTCATGTCGTAGATGACAATAAATATAGTTTAATGAATTCAAGTTATAAATTTCGAAAGGATAAACTTACTCAGCTAAAAAACACCTTGATAAAATACTCATCTCAGATCCAGGACGCTTTGGAAAAAGATTTTGGTAAGTCGAGGGCCGAAACTATACTTACAGAAGTATTACCAACAATTGGTTTAATCAATTACACCTTAAATAATTTAAAAAAATGGATGAGACCCACAAAAGTGGGAAGCTCGTTATTGTACTTAGGAACAAAGTCATATATTAGTTATGAAGCGAAGGGAAATGTCCTAATTTTATGTCCTTGGAACTATCCTGTTAATTTGACTCTGGCACCCTTTATTACTTCATTTGCTGCGGGTAATACTAATATTATTAAGCCTTCTGAGTTTACTCCCCACACGAATAAAGTATTAAGACTTATATTAACAGATGTGTTTGCCACTAATGAGGTTCAGTTTATCGAAGGTGATGCTGAAGCGGCCAAAGGACTTTTAAACCTGGCCTTTGATCATATTTTCTTCACTGGTAGTACTCAGGTTGGAAGTTATGTGATGAGAAGTGCTTCTAAGCACCTAGCAAGTGTGACCCTAGAGCTGGGGGGAAAATCTCCGGTTATTGTCACTGAAAATTGTAATCTAGAAGATGCAGCAGAAAAAATAGTTTGGGGAAAGTTTCTAAATGCTGGACAAACATGTGTCGCGCCTGACTACTTATATATTCATGATAAAGTAAAAGATCAATTTATCTCACTCTTAATGCTGCAAATTACTAAAATGTATGGTGATAATCCTACAAGTAGTGCAGATTATTGTGGAATTATTAATTCTAATCATTTCAAAAGACTTAGCTCTTTGCTTGAAAATGCTACTAAGCTGGGTGCAAGTATAAAGAGGGTGGGAGAGCATAGAGATAATTTAAAATTTGCACCAACTCTCGTAACAAATTGCGATTTTTCAATGGATATTTTACAAGAAGAGATATTTGGCCCAATTCTTCCTGTTATTGGGTATTCTAGTCTGGAAGCTACTTGTCGTGCTATCTCTGAAAAAGATAATCCTCTCTCCTTGTATATTTTTTCAAAAGATAAATCTGAAGTAGAGTTTGTGAGAAAATTCACTACTAGTGGTGGTTTGGGAGTAAACGAGTTGATTCTTCATGTCTCTCATAAGGAACTTCCATTTGGAGGAGCTGGTAAGAGTGGGATCGGTAGGTACTACGGACAAGAAGGCTTTCGGGAGTTTAGTAATCAAAGGGCAGTGCTAAAAAGAAACTTTAATGCGGGGCTTAGCTATTTCTATGCCCCTTATTTAAAAAGTAAATATAAATTAATGACTCAAGTCATAGAACGTTTTAATCGATTTCTTTAATATATGTATACAGCTCTTGCACGGAGTTTAGACCATGTTTTTTCATATCGGTTTGGAGATCATTTGCGATATCAATTAAAAGCTGTGGGCCCTGGAAGATTAGTCCCGTGTATACCTGAACAAAACTCCCCCCATGTTTCCAAAAGTCTTTAATATCATCATAGCTTGAAATGCCACCGACACCAATCACATTTTGGCCTGAATCTTCTCGAAGATATTCACAAACTTTGTTGCGTGTCTTTTTAGAGAGTTCTCGAATAAATTCACCGGAGAGTCCTCCTTTGCCAAACTGGTGCTGTACCGTAGTATTGGTCGCGATAATCCCACTTAGAGTGTATTCTTTTGAGAGATCACAAATCATTTTTATATCATCATCTTCCATATCGGGAGATATTTTTAAAAATAGCGGTTTTGGATTTAGGTTTCTTTTCTCACTTACAGATTCAAGTATCGGAGTGAGTAGCTCCTTTTTTTGAAACGATCTGAGTCCTGGAGTATTTGGAGAAGAAATATTAATGACTAAATAATCCCCGGAAGAAGAGAACGTTTCATACAAATAGGCATATTCTTGAGCTGTATCAGCTTCTGAGGTGTCTTTATTTTTGCCAATATTAATTCCCAGACAGACTTGATCGCTGAGTCTGGCCTTTTGAATATTTTCTAATATTTGCTTTGAGCCTTGATTAGGAAAGCCCATAGCATTTTGCACACTGTTAATTTCTGGGTGTCGCCAAATTCTGGGCCTAGGGTTACCAATTTGAGGTCTTTTAGTTATGGTACCAACTTCAACCGCTCCAAAACCTAATCGAGTGAAAAAATCGATAGCATTGGCATTTTTATCAAAGCCAGCTGCCAAACCTACAGGGAAGCTCCACTTTAGATTATTGACCTCAAGGCAGAGATCATTTGAATCACGAGTCTGAGCAAAAGCGTCGGCCAGGTGAGGGAGTTTGGATCCGGCATAAATGGACATATTATGCATTAGCTCTGGGTCAAACTTAAAGGCAATAGATTTAAAAACCGAATAAATACTCATAGTTCTTTTATATATTGGCCAGTAAATTCAATCAATTATAAAATTAATTGATAGGAGAAAAGTTCATAATGAGAATGCTTTTAGGGATAATATTGATCATATTTTCATCAGGGATGTTATCCGCAGAAATTAAAAAGACCGGGAATCAGGACCTTAGACAGAATAGGGAAGTCTTTTCTATTGAAGATCTGACTCAGGCCCAACATAAAGTTTACAAAATGATGACATCACCTGCAGGTGCTTTTAGTATGATTTTTAGCGAGGGAGAAAACCCAGCAAATATTAGAAAAATTAATAATGAGCTCGCAAATCAAATAGATGAAAAGTTTGCTGATCAATTTATATCTATCAAGTATGAGATGGCATCTAACTCAAGCGGTGACAAATGTAAGAAAAGCTATGTACTAAGCTTAAGAGGTGAGAGTCACTTCATATGTGTTAAGGAAACAAAACAACGAAATAAAATGAAACTATTTATAAACAACTATATCAAAGAATTAGGTGAATAAAAGAAGGTTAATTAGATGAAGTTATTGATTACTCTATTGTTGGTTTTGAATTTTAATGGGCCAGTTTATGCCAAAGATATGGCACAGCTCGATAAAGATAAGGAGCAGAAGTCTTTACTAGGTGCACTCTATACTCCAAATAAAGATCAAATCTTAGGCGAGCTTTTAAAGGGAACCCTTGAAAATTATCATTTATTACAGAAAAAGGTAAATGATGACCTGTCAGAACAGGCCTTTGA
>JBFKKF010000326.1:0-3178 GCA_041631355.1 Bacteriovoracaceae bacterium
GAGTTGAGGTGAAATGAACAAAGAACTAATCAAAATATTGTTAGTCTTCGTACTTATTGGTAGCACCTCTTCGAGTTTTGCTTGGCAGAACATATTTAAAGGACAAACATCAATAAATAAACCTTTTGACTTGAGAGATCCCTTTCAGCCACCTAAATTTCAATCTAAAAAGTTCAAGAAACAAGTGAGCAAGGTTTCAGGAGTCTTAAATAATCAGCTAAAACTGGATGAGAAGGTAAAGATTGAAGATATTCAGATTGTCGGTGTTTTAGTTGGGGAAAAGAGACGAGTATTACTTGAAGTAAATGGTAAGGGACCATTTAGGCTCAGGGAAGGTGAGAAAGTTGGCCTTGATGGTCCAGAGTTAAAGGCGATATTGCCAGGTGGAATTATTTTAGTTGAGAAGATTACTAATATATATGATGAAATAGAATATATCGAAACAGTTATTCCTATTTCAAAATAAAATTGATAGCATATTTATAGGTAGTTATAACTTTAAGGAAGAGGTTATATGTATAAAAGGATTTTGCTCCCATTATTATTGTGCATGACAACTTTAGCTTGGGCTGAAGAGAAAAATACTCCTGCAACAATTTCATCCGTAAACTTTCTGCAAGAAGGCGAAGTAAGTAAACTTATTATTGATACAGATAAGTATACAGTTGCTGAACGTCTACATGTAAAAACAGACAAACAAATTATTCTAGATCTGAAAAATGCAACAGCAGATAAGAAGTTTATGAGAGGAATTGATACATCAGAGTTTTCTGGTAGTACGGTTTATATTTCTCCCTACAAAAAACCTGGCAGTGAGAATGATCTAAGATTTGCGATTCAACTCAGAGATAATGTTAGGTCATATATTGAAAACAAAAAAAATAGAATTATACTACATATAGAGAATAGGTTTGGAGTTTTCACTCAAACTAAAATTAATAAAGCTCAGAGTGCTCAGACCTCTTCTGAGGTAAAAGATGTTGGTAGTACTAAGGTGCATGTACCAAAAACAAATTCGATGGATGATATCCTGGAGAACCTAACCCAGTCGGGTGTTAAGCGATACGTCGGTAGGAAAATTTCATTGGATGTAAACAATATAACCTATCAAGAAGTACTTACAATGATAGGTGATACTTCAGGATTTAATATCATTATTGAAGACGAGGTTACAAAACTTCCCAAGCTAACAATTAGCTTAACAAATCTTCCGTGGGATCAGGTTTTAGATACTATTATGGACCTTGGAAACTTAGTTGCTCTAAAACATGGAAATATTTTAACAATTACTACCGCTGAAAAAGCAAGAGATGAGAGACAAAAAGAACTTGATATGCAAAATAAAAACAAAGTTCTAGAACCTCTTGTTACCAAGATATTTCCTATAAGCTATACAGAGCTAGAGAATATTGCAAAAATTCTTGGAAATTACTCAACCAAAGATAGAGGAACGATCACTTTAGATGAAAGAACTCAAAACCTTATTGTTAAGGATACGGTTGAGGCCATTGAGCGAATGAAAAAAATTATTGAGACCCTGGATACTCAAACACCGCAAATATTGATTGAAGCGAAGATTGTTGAAGTACAAGAAAACTATGAGTTTAGAGCTGGTCTATCCGCTCCAGGGTTTAGTTTTTCTTATGATCCAGTTTCTGCAGCAGGAGACTTGGCAGTAAATACAGGAAGCTTTAGCTTTAACAGTGCTACGTCATCGACAGCGCCATCATTTTTAAATGCAACCATAAATGTTGAAAGACTTGTTAACCTTGCCTTTCAATTAGACCTTATGGAGTCCGAATCCAAGGGTAAAATTGTATCATCTCCCAAAGTAATTACAGAAAATAATAAATTGGCCACGATTAATAATAGCACTTCAAGAAATTTTAGGGTTCAACAAACTGGTGCGGACGGAGCAACCCAATCACAAATTCAACCTATCCAAGCGGAGATAGCTCTTGATGTTACGCCAAAAGTAACTAATGAAGGCTCAATTGCAATGAAGGTTGATATTTCTAAGTCTGGTTTCACTGCCCAATCTGCGGATAATGAGCTACCAAGTACGACTAATCGAGAGGTTAAAACTAATGTGCTAGTAGAAAATGGTTCCACTGTTGTTATTGGGGGAATCTATCAAACAGAGGATCTTGAGGTTCAATCAGGAATTCCATTTTTAAAGGACTTACCTTTAGTGGGTTGGTTATTTAGAACTGCATATAACCCATCAAAAACTAGAAATGAACTAATAATCTTTTTAACTCCAAGAGTAATCAACCAAGAAGAGGCGGGCTTAATTAATAGATCCTTAGGGGATGATTTGGGTATATAAGATGAAAAAGTCAGGAAGAAAAACTTCATCTTTATTAGCTAAATATAGCCTAATGTATGAAAAAAAACCACGTTCTCGAGTATTTGCTCCCCTAGCAGAAACTTATAGAAAACTAGGAATGTTAGATGAAGCCTTTAAGATATTAAAGGAAGGTATTCGCTATAATCCAACCTACACGCTAGGCTATGTGGTTTTATCACAGTGTTATTACGATTTAGGAAACTATGAACTGGCGTACAATACGGCAAGACCATTGATTGCAAATAATATCGAAAATATAACGTTACAAAAATTATTTGCCAAAACATGTGTTCATTTAGGTTATTTGGAAGAAGCTCTGCAATCTTTTAAGACATTATTATTAATTAATCCCAAAGATGAATACGTCGCCGAGCAAATCAAACTCCTTGAGGATGATCTATTAGTAAATGACGACGAGATGACCTCAACCGAAGAGTATATTCAAGCTTTCGATGAGGATGAGTGGACTCAGGTAGACTTTAGTCAAAATAGGCGAGAAGAGGAGGAAAGCAGTGATGATCATATTGCAAAATGGAAAGTAAAGGCGAGTCCACTAGAGAAATTTAAGCAAGAAATTGACTCTGATAGCATTTCTGTTTCAGAAAGAAAGTTAGATGACGACTACTTTTATGAAGAATTTGATCATGAATCCGGATCAGGTGAAGATGAAAGCGAAGTAATTATTGAGGATAAGGATGCACCTTTTATAACTCATACTTTGGTAGATCTTTATTGTTCTCAAGGACACTACGATAGAGCCAAGTCAGTTTTAGAAAATATTCTTGAGCTACACCCCGATGATCAAGCAAGTCAAAATAGACTTGATGA
>JBFKKF010000327.1:0-3169 GCA_041631355.1 Bacteriovoracaceae bacterium
AAATTTATTTAAACAAATCATGGAATTAAATGAATTAAGCTCCTCTTCATTTTTATAAATATTAATTTTATTTCCAATATTTATTCCATTAAATGAATTCATTTGGGCTTCATTAATTTTTAATCGCTCATCAATCTCCTTATTATAATACGTGATCATAATACAAATTTCCTACTTTAATATGTAATCGTTTTCTGAACACTTGGTTCACTTTTCTGTGCTAAAATTTCAGCAATTTGAAATCCAGCGGTACCATTTCCATAAATTTCATCTCGGTCATACTTTCTGACCTCGACTTGTTTCTTTATTGCTGTAACAATCTCATTTCTATCATGACCAGCGTTAATCACATTCTTTCCATGCAATCTTTTATTTTGTCTTGTTCCAATATTAATTACAGGTGTTCCTATGAAAGCTCCCTCCCTTACTCCGGAACTACTATTTCCAATTAAACAAGCCGTTGTGTTCATTAAGTGAATATAAGTTGAAGTAGGGAGATTTTTAAATACGTGTAACCATTCAGGGGAATATTTCTCTCTGAACGTTCTGATTCCTTTCGAAATATCATCACTTCCCGCATCAGCATTTGGCCATAACATTATGGTTGGTAACTTAAGCTCATTTAAGGCATATAAAGTTTCTTCAATTTGATTTCTATTTTGTCCAAATTCAGTCGTAACAGGATGTTGCGAAACTAATTAGTAAGGTTGAGTTAAGTCAAACCCCCTACCAACACCACCATAAGTTGTAAAAATATCTTTAATTTCATCATAGGAGTCTTTTTCAAGTTCCTCTGCCACAAGGTCCAGACGAGGACAACCCACATTATGAACGTGCTCAGTCTCTTCACCCATTTTAATGATTCTTTCTTTTGCATCTTCATTGGCAGCAAAGTGTACATGAGCAAACTTAGTAATGGCATGGCGAATACTTTCATCAATTGTTCCGGTAACCTCTCCCCCCATTGTATGCGCTATTTTAATATTCATGTAAGCAGCTGCAACCGTTACTGACATCATTTCAAATCGATCCCCAACAACCACAAGATAATCAGGCTTTAAGTTATCAAAAATCATTGCAGCTTCAATAACTCCTAGCCCTGTTGATTTGGCCATGGTCGTTGGGTTTTCACCCTCAACAATATTGTGAAAAGTAAAATCAGGCTCAAATCCATCTTGGCGAATAAGCTTTTCAACTCTACCGAATCGATCTAAAAGTGCTGAAGCACCCAAGACAACCTGAAGTTTCAAATCAGGGTGTTTTTTAACCGCTCTCATCGCTGATTTAATACTGCTGTAATTGGCCCTACTTCCTACAAATACACATATTTTTTTCATCTTAAATTTTCCCAAGTTAACTTTTGATCTTTACTAATATTTTTAGTTAAAGTTTTTCCTATTACTTTTTTATATTCTCTTGCAGGAATTCCATCCCCTGGTTTTTTGAAGGCAAGATCATCAAACTCAATAACCCTCCCCTCTGTGAGATCTGTCGCTGTTACAACTGATTTTTCAAAGGTCAGCTTCATTTGGCCTAAGGCTTTCACTTTCTCATCCTTATCTACATTATTAGATAAAGCCTTCTCCGTATTTCTAATTTCTGTGACAAGCCTCTTAAACTCTTCTGGCTCCGTAGAGTTCTTCGCATCACTTCCATACATTTTTTGCGAGAGAGTAAAATGTTTTTCAACGACAGTTGCCCCTAAGACAACAGCAGCGAGGGGAACAGCAATTCCCATCGTATGATCTGAATACCCTACTTGAATATTTTTATATCGTGCTCTCAACTCTGCCAACACGTTAAGACCACTCTCTTCTGGTGGACATGGATACTCTGACGTACACTGCAAAACAACCAAGTCCGCACATCCATTTTCCTGTAGAGTTGTAACTGCTTCATCTAATTCTTCCCAGCTACTCATTCCACTCGAAAGGATTACCCTTTTTCCACTTTTTGCAGCTTTCTCCAGAAGAGGGATATTGTTCACTTCTCCTGAGGGAATTTTAAGGGTATCAACTCCAACTTCAGATAAAAGATCAATTGCTTCCAATGAAAACGGCGAGCTAAAGAAATCAACTTTCATTTCTTCTTCAGTGAAACGTTTAAGCTCCTTCCATTGATCCAAGGAAAAAGCCGTTCTATCAAAATATTCTTTCCGAGATTCATCTTTAAAGTAGGGGGGATTTGGCGCTGACAGCAAACTTTCGCAGTCAAACATATGTGTTTGAAGTTTCACTGCGTTAACACCGCATTCAGCTGCTGCTTTGATAAACTGCTTTGCAAGTCCCAGAGAACCTTCGTGGGTATTGCCTATTTCGGCAATTATATATATATGATTCATACTCTATCCAAAAATTTAATTTTAATATTTCTACTACATTCAATACAATAAAACAATTTTGCTTTATGAGTTACGCGCACCAAGTTATGATAAGTATCAACAATTCTATCCCTAGTCTTATAACACATCAGATGATAATTATTTATTGTCTCTAAAACAAGGAATTATGTATGCTTCGATCAAATAAGTTTGTTAGCAAAAATGTCATTTTCCCACTAAAAAAGTGGCAATATTACTCCACATTACACAGAGAGAACCCTAGCTCTAGGGATGTATCTACTGCCGTAAGGCAATTGGATGAATATGGCTTCTATTTAGTTGAAAACTTTGTTGATAAGGATACTTTAAATTTAATTATCAAAGATCTGAAACCTCATCTAAGCAATATCGTGACCAACCAAAACATTGAAAATTACAAGGCTTGGAGATTTGAGGATTACGGTGTTTACCGATTATTGGAGGCTGACAAGTACTCTGAAAGTTCAAAAGTGTTTTTCAACAATCAATTTATAGAAAATGTTGCAAAGTCTTATGCGGGGAAAGAGGTTGTCCCTTATCAAAAAATGTCCGAGATTCGTCCTACCGTAGATGCAAAATCTATAGCAGATCAGATGCACTTCGATGACTGGAAAATTCGACTAAAGGCATTTTTATACTTAACAGATGTATCAAAGGAAAACGCTCCACTGGTCTACGTACCTCGTAGTCATGTTTACATGACTGAGCTTCGCAAACAAAAAGAATTTGAGTACTTTTTTGAAGGTAAGGAGGGTAGCTATGGCTACTTTACTGATGAAGAGGTGCAGCAGGTCAAAAACAAGTACAAAC
>JBFKKF010000328.1:0-3162 GCA_041631355.1 Bacteriovoracaceae bacterium
CAAAAAGTAAAACAGTTGTTAGTAAAATGCCAAAAAACAAGGCGAATATGGTTAGTCTTTTGAAGGGGATGATTAAGGCTAAAGTTGATAAAAAAGTACAAAAAGAAACGGATACTAAGCTTATCTTAAAAACACGAACTGCAGTTATGGGAGTTAGAGGAACTCAATTTCAAACGGTTTATAATCCAGTTAACAAAAATACTTCTCTAGTAACAGTTGAAGGAAAAGTTGCCATGGTAAAGGCAAAAGATATCCCTGCTCCAGAAAAAGAAATTGTTAAGTCTAGTAGTGACTCTGTAACGCAAGCGGCTCAAAGTCCAAGTGAAGTTGTTAAATCAACAGACATCCCAAGTTCAAACGATGTGGATAAAATGGATTCGCTGTTTCAAGAGTCTAAAGAAGTGGTGGATGTAGAAGCAGGACAATTTTCAGGTGTAGCTGAATCCACTACAGCTCCAACTGAGCCAGTAAAAATTGCACCCAAGCAATATGATGCTATCGCAAAGTCCATGGGATCAAAAAAACGAGCAAAAGATGTCATGAAGGTAGATGAAACTACACTAAAAACTGATCCATCAGTGACAGGTAAAACTGCTTTAAAGCCAGGAGGTTTTGTAGATTTTAATACCGGTCTTTATGTCTCACCAGTTGAAGGGGCAAAACTGGATAAGACCACGGGCACGTTTGAGGCCCCTAAGGTTGGAAGAATTAGTAAATACTCCGGAGATTATATTCCTCCTAAAGGAGTGAAGGTCGATCCAGTGCAAGGACTGGTTTTAGATGAAAAACAATCCGAGAAATTGGCCATGAGCACCTATGAAAAAGAGAGCTTACAAAAGCAGCTTGCTTTGGTGAATAAAGAAGTAAAAAAACAGGTCGCAGTTAATAAAATGGAAACTAAGTCTGAGAGTTGGAGTTCAAAATGGCTTCCGGATGACCATATTTTATCAGTAGATGTAAGACCGTACTCAGAGGTTCTTACAGTAGATAATAAGCTTAGTAATTCTGAAGCAGAATTTTATACTGAAAGAGCTAGTTGGGTCATTTTAAATTGGAAGCAACGTTGGAATGAAAGTTGGACTACCAGGCTCCGTATGGGTGGACAGGATTATGAAATTGATGACTCTGATGTCAAGGTTTATGACTTTGGTGATGACCGAGAGGGAGATAATTACTTCTCTCTAGGAATGGGTTATAGGTTTAATGAGAGATGGAATCTCTTAATTGATCTTGTTGATCGCTCTGAGTACTATGTTGTTCCTGTTGAAGGGGATGGTGTGGAAGTAACTTCAAGGCAGATAAACTCCATAGACATTAGCGGGCAATACTTTTTTAAGAACTGGAGAACATTTCAAATTTGGACAACTGCAACACTTCATTTGATTGGAGATAATTCTGCTCCAGGTTCCACAGGTGATGATTTGGAAACTGAGTTCAATGCATTCACATTGAGTGGCGATAGTTATTATGCCTGGAGAAAAAATCTAGGTGTTGGTGCATCTATTTGGTATCAAAGAGTCAATGCTGAAAATGATGATTTTTCTTTTACTAGAAACTCAGCTGGACTTGGACTTGAATTTGTCTGGGATGTTTAAAAGGTTAATTTGATACCGAATGTGATGCACTGCAAGGTGCATAATGACTTTTAATCCAAAACTCCACCGCGTTAAGTAATGAAATTTAAATCTTTTCTTTGTGGCATTGTTCTTGCTCTGTAACTTTTGATTTTTATAAATTTTCAAGATGAAAGTTACACAAGGGGAAACAAATGAGAAAGTTATCTTTGTCATTATGGCAGCTATTATTGTTGGCCGTGATGAGTATCAATTGCGCCATTGCAAGTGAAAGTATGGAAGAGGAGCGGGTCTTTATTCGCTCAGAAGACCAGGTTGTTAAATTTGATGAATACGTTGAAATTGAGGTATCAACCACCTTACCATTAGAGTTGAGTCTTTTTGATGATATTAGACCCTATGGGCTAGAGTTGGATCAGATAGCATCAGATGTAGCGATTCTTTATGGCCGTCCAATATTTCAAGGAAAACTGTGTTTTCTTTTGGAAGCAAAAGACCGGCAAGGAGTAATTGCAATTGAAAGATTATGTCTCTACTCCGAAACCTCAGAGACCAGTGATTATCCGATACTCAACGCAGAGAGAGAGCTTGGACCTAAGTTAGTAAATGCAGACTTATACCATCGAGTGGAAATTATTAATTTAAATGATGATCATGAATTTAGCTTGCTGGGTGGACGTCCCTTGGGAATGAGTCACTCTTTCTCTAATAACTCTATTACTTTTACCGGGGAAGCCAAGGAAGTTGGGGTTCATGAATTTGTTTTACAGGTTCAAAATACTCGAACTCAATTGGTTACTTATAAACAATTTGTTTTAGAAGTGTATGAAGATAATGGTGATGATGGCGGCCATTATCAATGTGCTCCAGGTTATTATTGGGATTCAGCTTTAATGTATTGTGTTCAAGTAAATGAGAGAACATGTGGGCCTGGTACGTTTTATGACTTGGAGACAAATTCATGTCGAGCGTACTCAACCAGCTATTCTTGTCGCCCAGGAACCTATTACGATCACTTCTTGAATAGATGTGTTTACGCTGGAGCGCAAAGATGTCCTATGAATTATGAATGGGATAGATACTATAATCGATGTACTAGACTTCCATATTCTTGTAGTTATGGGCAAAGGTATGATTACCGCATTAGAGCTTGTGTTTATATAAGATCTCACCGCTCATGTTCTCCAGGTTATCGCTGGAATTCGTATCACAATAGATGTATTCCCCAGGCAAGGAGGTGTTATCGAGGTGAGTATTGGAATGGATATTCATGTGTAAATAATCCACGTTATTGTCGTCCTGGATATTATTATAATAGCGCAATGGGACGATGTACTTATAGATCAAGAACCAGAAGTTGTGGACCGGGTTCTAGATGGGATTATTCTCGTAATACTTGCATCAGAGTATCAATCCCTACAAATAGAACTTGTCGTGCAGGTACTCGGTGGTCAAGAGTTCAAAGAAGATGTATTTCATATGATAACGGAAGAATGCAAAGATATCCTCAGAGACCAACGCGCCCAACAACTAGACCAGTGCCAAGGCCCACGCGTCCGGTAACTAGACCTGATCGTCCCACTAGACC
>JBFKKF010000329.1:0-3155 GCA_041631355.1 Bacteriovoracaceae bacterium
AGTCGGAACAATCCATAGCTTTTGTTTTAAAATGATTAAGCAAGGTTTTTTTCCACACTTGAGTACGGAACAAGAAATGCTAACTGATGCTGAAGTGAAAAATGCGCTTCAACAATATTTTGAAGAATGGATTGAGGGCCATGACGTTGACAATGATCCGGTATTAGAATTACTTATAAAAGATAAAAAAAACCTAGAAAATTCTCTGTATGAAATATTTATGGATCCATCTCTTAGATTAGCATGGTCGGATATTAAAACTGCAGAACTAGATCAACAAGACCTTGACCAGCAGGTAGATAATCTTGTAGAAATTTTTGGCGTCAGAGAATATTTCACACAAGCACAACTCTCTGACTCAGAATTAGATGATTTTGATTCAAAAACTTGGGCAGTATTTTTAAAAGAATTTCATCAAGCCCCCCTACCTAAGAGTATTAATTATAGTGATATCTTGGAAAATTATAAATTTTTTGCTCAACGAGAATTTAAAATACCTAATAAGCCTCCTATTAAATCGGTACCGGGGCATATTGTTAAGTATTATGAAAACATCAAAGACTTTAAGGATTTTCTTAAAAAGCATGGAGAAGACCTAATTAGCTATCACGAGTGTTTTGAGTCCCATATACGCCCATGGTTTGAGAAAATTAAAAATATCTTTGATTATATTGATAGGAGATACTCAGCTCAAGACGGGATTACTTTTTCTGACTTAGAGTACCTAGTCTATAGAGGACTTGAGAGCAAAGAAATTGCGACCAACATCTCTGATCAGTATCAATATTTTATTGTCGATGAGTTTCAGGATACCTCCTATATTCAATTCGAGATTATTAGAAAACTTATTGGAGATGACTTTAAAAAACTTTTTTGCGTCGGAGATGTAAAACAGGCGATATACGGTTTTAGAGGGGGAGAGTTAGGAGTTTTTAAATCTTGTGAAAAATTAATACCCAAAAGCCTTAGTTTGGTAAATAATTATCGATCGTGTCAGAATATTATCAAATATAATAATTTTTTCTTTGATGATTTATTTAAATTAGGTGTTGGCTTTAAGGGTTATGATAACCATACTGTAGATGTTGAGCATCAAAGTGTTCCTGAGACAATGTTAGAATCTGGGGGGGTATTTGAAATCAATGTATCTTGTGATTTCTTGGACTCAGAGGTTAAATTATCAAATGTCGAGATTGATTATCTTGAAGCACTTGGCATTAAAGCACAACTTGACTGTTTTCTTGAAGAGCAGACACAAACATGTATATTATATAAACGCTTAAAACCAAGTTTAATCCTTATAGACTTGTTGATTAAAAACAATATTGGCTTTACCTCTCAGATAAAAATACCTTTTTTAAATGATCCGATAGTTGGTATTTTCTATCACTTAGTAGAAAGACGTTTTAATGAGAATTCCACCAATGATGATTATTTAAGATACATTATTCAGGGTTATCTCTCCATTTTACATGGAAAAGATGCGTTTAGAGTTAAGGGCAGTTACATCGATAAATTTTACTCTGATATAAAATCAATTGGGCTTTATAACTCGTTTCTTGATTTAATGCAGGTCTTTGGAATTAAAAACTCTAACTTCGCAGCTAACTTTGAAAATATCAAAACATTTATCATTGATAGCTATCAAGAGATGGAAAAATTATATCAAATTTTGAAATTACAAAAAGACAGTTCGTACTCTCTCGATTTTCAATATGGTAAGGACCCTGGAAAAGTCATTATCATGACCGCCCATGCCTCAAAAGGTCTTCAGTTTGAAAATGTTGTTCTGGGGGGGATCTACACCAATGATACGAATATGCCATCTAGGAGTTTAGTTGGGGGGATTCCACTATCATTTAAATGGACAAAGTCGATTGATGAAAAAAAGAAGTATAAAACGCCACAATTTATCTTTGAGGAAGAGTTGAAAAAACGTAAGGAGTTTTCTGAATCTAAAAGATTGTTTTATGTAGCAAATACAAGGGCGGAAAAAACACTTTCTTATGTTTATATAGACTTAGGTAAAGTAAAAAGGTCAAAGTCTCAAAGTGGTTCTTGGTCTCGAGGAATAGAAGCAGTATTAGCTCCAGAGATTGGTAAAGTACTCATCAAAAAGGTTGTTGATATATCAAACCGATACTCATTGGACGACTTACAGACACTAGAGTTTAAAAAGCCGATATTTCATATTGATAATTTAGGAATCGATTATTTTCCTCAGTCTAGTCGGCAATATTACTTGCCAGAGCTTTCAGTAACAAGGCTCGCAACCGTGGCCGACTGTCCTCGAAAATTCTATTTGAAAAATATTATAAAACTTGACCGTGAAGATTTGGAACTCGTTGAAAACCTAGGGAAAGAGTCAAGTCTAAGTAATGAGTCAGAGGTGGGGATTCACTCATCATCAGCTTCCAGAGGAACACAAATTCATGAAGCAATCTCATCTGTTGTAAAGAGTGATTTTACCTATGATGTTTTATTGGACTGCGATCGAGATTCTCGAGCATTAAGTTGGACTGTTGATAACTTAAAGAAATTGAGGGATAACTTTAATTTTGTTTCTGAATGCACGATTAAGTTTGAACTCTTTAATTATATGATCTCCGGAATACCTGACTTAGTGTTATTTCCTAAACAAAATGATCAAACAATAGAAGTATGGGATTTTAAAACAGGAAAAAATTCAGGAATGAGGTCTATATATGAATTTCAGCTCTATTGCTATGCCTACGCACAATACACTCATGGTAATTATGAAAGAGAAAAAGAGATTAAATTAGTCTT
Organism: Bacteriovoracaceae bacterium; assembly: GCA_041631355.1. Classification (GTDB taxonomy): domain Bacteria; phylum Bdellovibrionota; class Bacteriovoracia; order Bacteriovoracales; family Bacteriovoracaceae. The sequence continues at coordinate 2,788 of JBFKKF010000329.1, forward strand.
GTGCTATGTTGACTCTCAAGATTTAGTTGAGAAAAATGTTTCTTATCTAGATGTTGAAAAATACTTAACATCAGTACTCGGTCAAATTAATGATTTTGGAGGTAAGAATCTAGATCATTGTGAGTATTGTGAATATAACTTAATTTGCAGTTAGAAATATTATCCTTATATATTGCACCATATTTAAAGCATGTTAAACTGAAATAAGTTAGTAATATTACAGGACCAAGGATGGTTATGAAGCGAATTCTTTTACCTATAGTTTTTCTTTTGTCAGGTTTGGCCATTGCTGCTGAAGATTCAGTTTACGATTTTTCATGGTTGGATAAAGATAAAGAAGTCTATGTTCTTCAAAATAGAAAATTTAG
>JBFKKF010000330.1:0-3154 GCA_041631355.1 Bacteriovoracaceae bacterium
AAGACGAAGATTAGCAAGAACTAATTGCTTGGCCACCTCAATATCTCCCGTTTCATAGAGTCTATGAACTAAGTCCTTTTCCTCTTCTGGCGATAATAATTTATAGCGACTAATTTCTCTAATATAGATCTTCAAAGGATCGTAACCAGGGGGTAATTTATCTTCAGCGACTAGTTCTCTAGAGCCTGAAAGAACAGGAAGAATTTCAGAAATTGCCTCTAAGTCGGATTTGTTTTTTACTGAAAGCTCAGCTAGATCGATGACCTCATCTATAATCTGTTCATCATCTTGTAACGCATCTGGTTGTTCAGCATCAAGAATTTCAATTTTGGATTCTTCTTTTTTCACAGGCCAGATATTAGCACAAATTGGACATATTGATAATACTTAAGTTTAGTTTTACTCACTAAATAGAACGGTTACTTAAGTTAATCTCTATGTTATGCTTTGGATTTATTCATCTCATTAATTAATTTGGTGTATTCAGAAAGGTAATAAGACTCAGAAGATTGTAAGTGGGTCTTTCCTAAACCTTCTTGCAACCCCCTAGCAACGGCATCTTCCAATCCCTCAAGTTGTGGTTTATCTAAAAAATCAAAGGCACCGTATTTTACCGCCTCGAGCATAAGATCTTTGTTACCATGTCCAGTATAAAAAATGAAAGGCACATGATTTTCACTTCCCCTAAGCTTTTTTATAACTTCAACACCGTTCATTTTTGGCATATTAATATCACAAACTACACAGTGGATAGTATTATTTTTTAGTACTTCTAAGCCCTTTAAGCCATCTGTCGCTGTATGGATGACATCAGCATGTCCTGCAAGCGAGTTTTTTAACTGCTTAAGTAATAAAACTTCATCATCAATAAGTAAAAGGTTCCCATTTAGATTATTTTTCATAAGTCATCCTAGAGTTTTGATTTACCCTGAATCTTGCTTTTAGTGTAACTATTATCTTCCACTATTATATCAGTATTTTCCTGAGAATCTGATTTTTTATCAACCGGTCGTATAATTTCAGGTGCTTCAATATTTTCTTTTTCTAATAATTTCTCAATAATCTCTGAAGTAAATGCCTTCAGTGGTTCATAAATTATCTGATTGACGACAATTCTAAGCTTTTGCGCCTCATCCTCCACCATTCCATGAAAAATGGCCAAATAATGTTTTCCTTTCCTAGATGCTTCTAACTCATAGTAACTTGGAACGATAGTAGCATAGCATTTAACTGGAAGGTTGAGATGTAAAACTGTATACATTGGTAAGTCTAAATCTGAAATAAAACTAAACTCGTGCTCAGTTAAAGAAGTGACCTCCACATTAATAAATACATCCATGGCCCTTCTAGGGTCGGTTAAATTCAATTTATATTCTTCACATTGACTTGATGAGATAGACTTTTCCAAGTAAGTGTTTACAAACAAATTAAAAATTTTAGAATCTAGTTTATGATCAAGACACACTATCTGAGAATATCCGTATACTTTTTGGAATGCTTCTGATTTTGATTTAGTGTGTGTTATTAAAAAAACAGGACGTAGTTCTGGAAAGCTTTTAACATATCTTATTAAGGATTCTAAGTTTTCGATCTCATTATCCGAGTTTGAACTTAAATCATAGAATATTAATTCCGGTTGATTGGCAGATATTTGTTTTTTTATTTCTTCTAGGGAGGCTCCCATAGCAATAGAGAGATTATATGGAGCCTCCTTCGAGCACTCAAAAACCTCGGGTAATATTGTCGCGTTCTCTGTAATAATTTTAACACTTCCCTTGGTTAACTGCAAAGTTTCTTGATTCAAGTCTAGCCAAGTATTAACCGTCTCTTGCAGAATTAATTCCTCAGTCATCTCATCCCAAGGCCCCGGAAAAGGAAGAGCGAGCTCGTAACTTTCTAAATATGGATATAATTTAGAAGCGCTATCATGAGAGATGACTTCAAATTGTCTACACTTTAAATCCTTAAACATGGGGAGCCTGGTAGATAATTTCTTATCAAAGATTTCGCAATCAGTTTCAATACAAAAATAATCAGCACTTAAACTACGAAGAGAACTCACCATGCCCACTTCCAGTGTTCTGTCTATTTTTCTTGCTCTAGCATACCTAGGAATACTACTTAAATCATCAACCCCAAGATAGAAACAATCGGCTAAAAATGTGTCTAACTCTCCACCTTTAATAAAGCCTATTTGAACACCAGAGCTATAGACAAGCTGAATGAATTCATCGGAAATAGCTCCGGGGAAAATTGCTGCAAACAGAACACTTTGAAATTTATAGATTCTTTTTAGAAAAACGATCTCTTTAAGTATCCCATTTAGATGATTTTCGTTAACAAAATCAATAATAACAATATTAGGCATGTGTTCAACAACACTTACCACTAATTCCCCAGATTCATAATCAATTGCCTGGATTTCAAAATCTCCACGAACATGGTCATAACTAAAGCTATCTATATGAGAAACAAGTGCCTCATCATTAGTTACGCAAAAAACTTTCTTAACGTTCTCCATCTCATTCCTCTTGTGAGAATATACCTATTAATGCGCGTATCGTTTGAGGGTCAAATTTCCCTCGATTTTCTGGCTCAAGAATAAAATTTCGAAGTCCTATCTTAGGCTTTAGCCTCTCCTTTTGTAAAAATGTGACATAACTATCAGCAAAAGAGACAATTTTGGCAAGAGGGTAGATTTTGGAAGATGAAAGACCATTAGGAAAACCTTCACCATTAATTAGTTCATGATGTTGATAGGTAATTTGCCTAATAGGCTCTGAAATACTAGAGACATTTCTAAGCATCTCTGCACCCATAAGTGGATGCTTACGGTAAATAATTTTTTCCTGATCACTCATCTGCTCATATGACTTTATCCTAATATCATAGGGAATTTTAATCATACCTACATCGTGGACCATGCTACCAAAGGTGATGAGCTCTACCGTTCTTTGACTTGACCAATCAAGGTTTTGACAAATCATAGCGGAAAAAAGCGAAGTCAGGAAAAGATGGGAATGCCCTTGTGGATCTTCATCTTCATACAAGTTTAAAAGGCCGGAAAGATCTGAACTTTTACTAACGATTTTATAAATATTATTACAAAGATCCTTTCCTGCTTCAAATAGCTCAGGCTTAATGCCTGCCACAT
>JBFKKF010000331.1:0-3131 GCA_041631355.1 Bacteriovoracaceae bacterium
CAAACGTTTTATGACGGGTGCGTCAAGCGCGAGTACATTCAATTTAAGAGCTTTTTGGCTGCTGTACTCGGTAGAACTTAAAGTCATCTTTGTTTTTGCACTGGTTGCTATCGTTAGTTCGAGCTTTATTCCATCTATTAAACTGGTAAAGGATATTGCATATTCTCAACTATCCTCGCAACCCTTTGGCCACCATAAAGTTATTGCCCTTTCAAACTCAGAAAGAATTGATCTTAAAGAAATGCTTAATAAAAGTATGTCTTACTCCTACGATGAAACACAAATTGGCTTTTATTTAAAAAACTTAATGTTTTTTAGCAATATATCTAAAATAGAAGCTGAAAACAGAATACTAAGTGCTCTTCCTAATCGCTTAAGTAAAAAAGCTAAACGATACGTAAGAGCAGTTTTAAAAATTTGTGAAAAGCATCAGGTCGACCCCATTTGGATCCTATCTGTGATGTGGACTGAATCCCATTTTAACTTCTCAGCTAAAAGCTGGGCCGGTGCCAAGGGGTTAATGCAAATCATGCCTGCGACGAGAAAATATGTTTATCAGTCCTATATTAAACAAGGCCAGAAATTAGTTGTGGATGAAACTGGATTCAATCTGAGCGAATACTTTCCTTACAAGGTTCCTCGCCATCAAAAAAAGATCCACCTTAATAAACTAGTAAATATTGAGTTGGGTGTAATCTATTTAAAAAACCTGTTGAACTCATTTAAAAACCACACACATGCAACTATCGCCTATAATATGGGGCCTGGCTGGACAAAAATACGACTACGTAAAAACCTTCCTGTTGGTAAGCGTAATCAATACCTAGATAAAGTACAAGCCGCTTATAAGCAAATTATTAGAAAAATCTAATGCCTTTAGAATCACGTAAATTATCAAATTTAAGACATAAACTTGAAATTCTCAACTATAAGTTTCTAGACCTTTTAGATAAACGACTTGAGTTAGTTAAGGGAATTCAACAAGAAAAGAAAAAACTAGATCATTCAGTAGATATCTGGACACCAGATAGAGAATATTATTTATTCAAAAAATTTGTTGAACAAAATCCGTATCTAGATTTTCGTGTAGATTTCATGTACTCTCTTCTCATTGAGTACCAGGCGTGTATGATTGGTGACTATCCTGTATGGAGTGAGCACCAGCACTTAAACTCTGTTCAAAATAATTTGTTTGAACGAATTAATCCGCTTTTATTATATTTACGGGATAGAAAAAAGTGGGAAATTCTAGATTTAAAAGAAGAGTATAAAGCAAAACTAACAGGTATTGATCATGGATAAATTAGTAAATGTGATTGCCCTCGATGGCCCCAGTGGGAGTGGAAAGTCAACGATAGCAAAGATAATTGCTCAAAAATTAAAGATAACCTACCTAGATACCGGGGCCATGTTTAGAGGCTTGGCCTATTTTCTAGATAGTTTAGATATTAAAGCTGATAACGATAATCGTATTAAAGAAGAATTAGATAAAATAAACTTTGAGTATCAAGGCTCTGCAGATTGTCTAATTGCGATCAATGGTGAAGATTTAACCGATAAAATAAGAGAGCATCACGTTTCTAAACTTGCTTCAATTTATTCTCAAAACTTAGAGGTCAGAGGTTATCTTAAAAAACTACAAAGGGATATTGCTGGAAAAAGAGCTTCAATTCTTGATGGAAGGGATATTGGTACAGTTATCTTTCCAGATGCGGTTTTGAAAGTTTTTTTAACTGCCGACCCAGAAGTCAGGGCACACAGACGTTTAAAACAATTACAAGAACAGAATGGTTCCCAGGAGTATAATCTCGAGAATATTTTGGCGGATATCATTAAACGTGATGACGCTGACAGAAATAGAGAGATTGCACCACTTTTAAAAGCAAATGATGCAATTGAAATAGACTCAACTGCTTTAATTATTGAAGAGATTGTAAATCAGGTTATAACGGAGTATTCTAAAAGAGTAAGTTAAGAGGTTTTAGCATGATTACAAAAAATAACTTTGATAGAGTCCTAGAGCAGTTTAATAAAATAGATCCCATACTTGTTATTGGCGATATTGGAATAGATAAATATACTAAAGGTGAAGTTACTAGAATTTCCCCTGAAGCCCCGGTTCCTGTCGTGGAAGTGTTTCAAGAGTGGAACAAATTAGGTCTTGCTGCGAATGTTACTGATAATTTGAACGAATTGGATGTAAAGTCTACCATCTGTGGTGTTATTGGTAATGATCATCATGGTAACTTACTTGAGAGTTTATTAGAAGAGAACGGATTATCCACATGGGGAGTCGTTCGTTCTTCAAGTAGAAAAACGACTTTTAAAGAAAGAGTTGTTACTTCGATTCAACAAATTTGTCGTATCGATTACGAGAGTAAACAGAATATTGATGATGAAACCAATGATAGAATTTATCACCGTATTGATGAGTTTATCGATGTGCACAGTGCTGTTATTTTCGAAGATTACGGCAAAGGGCTTTTTACCAAGGAGCTCACAGCAAAAATGACCGCGCTTGCAAAAGAGCATAAAAAGTTTGTAGCAGTCGATCCATCTCGGACTACAGACCCTCTGTTTTATAAAGGAGTGGATCTATTAAAGCCCAATCGAGTAGAGTCAGAATTAATGGTCAAGCTCTTAGGTTATCAAGAAACCGATATAGCCAAGATCTCTGAAATTCTTATGGATAAATTAGAACTAAGTAAATTGATTATTACTCTTGGCGCGGAAGGGATGGCCGTGACTGATAGGGATGCAGGGGGCAAAATGCTAAATATTCCCACGGTGGCACGAGAAGTCTTTGATGTGTCTGGTGCGGGTGATACCGCTATTAGCGCCATTGTGGCGAGCTTAGTCGCTGGTGCAACCTTGGAGGAAGCCGCTTGGATAGGTAATTGTGCATCCGCGGTAGTTGTTGGTAAAAAGGGTACCGCCTTAGTGAATAAAGACGAGTTAAGTAAAACTTTTAATGAACTTATGACTATAGCTCAATAATTTATGAGTAAGCTTTTTACTCCCACACCGGTTAAGTATTTTTGTAGTGTTCTTTTCAATACCGATAAGTTTAATCTTCAAGAAGTCATAAATATCGTTTCCAAGCGTATACCCGAGCTTGAAGTTTTTCATCC
>JBFKKF010000332.1:0-3129 GCA_041631355.1 Bacteriovoracaceae bacterium
ACCATTTAAAAACACGGAAAAAGGAATAGAAGTTTCCTCTGAAAATAAATCCATCCTTTTTTCTTTAGTAAAAGAACTTACAGAGATGGCAGAAAGAATTTTATGTAATTTAGCAACACTGTCTTGGTCTGTTTCCAAGCTTTTATTATCAAGCTGCCAAAAAGAACCATTATGTACTTTTAGAAAAAAATTTGGTGCCTTAACTCCTGACAGTCTTTGAGTAGGATTAAGAAGCTTCGTTTTTATTTCGCTTCTTACAGAAGCTTCTTTTTTATAGACCTCTTCTGTATAGTAAGCAATTGTAATCAGAGATAACAATACAAGGAAATAGATTAAATTTCTTTTCATTATTTACTTAGCCTCTTACGATAAATAAAAATAGCCGCGATAAAAAAGCAAAACGGAAAGACAAGAATTGCAAAGTATAAAATTAAAGATTGATGTATACCTGAGATGTAAACAATATTGCCTTTAAGTCGTGGTCGATTGAGACTTATCAATGCTTCTTGCTTTGCTGCCCAAGACAGGGCATTTAGAAAAAGATTAAAATTATTACTCTGCGCCTGGAATTGGTTTGATATGAATGAAATCGATGAAGATAGTAAAATCCTCGAGTCAGAAAATACTCCTGCAACAAATAAATTCAATGGTCCTTTAGAGTCCACACCTTCTGCGTAATCTGCCTTTCCCTCCTTAACTTCTGCAAAGGATGTCTCTCCCCAACTTCCAGGAAATGGTGTTGATGAAGCGATGGGGTAAAAAGCATATTTACTATTATCTAAAATATTGAAAAAAGCACTAACAGGAAATAAGGTACGCCCACTAAAATTTTTAGTTATTTCATGTCTCCCATAATTTGTAATCACCGGTACGGATGGCTGAGATCCCTGTTGAGAAGCCAAGCGGTCAAGTACAATGCCATTTCGATACTCTACTCCAAGCCCTTTGAAAAAAGTTGATAGATTTTCTAGCTCTATGCCATCAAATCGTGGTGCCAACGCGAAGAAAGCACTTCCGCCCTTATCCAAGTAATGCTCTAGTTTTTCAATCTCTGCTAAACTATAATCATATGTTGGATTTAATACCAATAATGCACTGGCATCTTCAGGGACTTCTTTATTTAACTCTAACGCTTGTAATTCAAAATTATTACTGAGAAGTTTCTCTTTAAGATAATCTCCACCTTGAGCATTATTATCATAAAGAGAAAATTCATTATGCCCTGTCACATAGTATAATTTTATTTTATTTGGGTTCGTAATTTTTAAAAGAAGATTTGTAACTGCGAGTTCATTTTTAGCGACAGTAGAATAGTTTTTGCCATCCACTTCCACGACGAGAGTCCCCTCTTCGCTAATCTTATACAGGGAAGTCAATGCAGGGTTTTTATCAATATCTATGGCTTCTAGTTCGATATTTCCATGTGCATATTGATATAACCGCAAAGTGGCCAGATACTGCTCCCATCTATTTCTGGATGAAAATAATTTAAACTTAAGTTTCTTTGCTTTTAACAAATTTATCGCTTGTAGGGATTGATCTGCGAGCGTGTGAACTTTATTTTTAGTAATATCCACCTTGATGTCATTTTTCACCACTAAGAAATTGATCATTCCCAAAATACAAGAGATTAGGAACACTGTTAACAGATTAGACAAGGCCGTCCACATGGTTTTATTCCTAACTAAGTGAAGAATCTCTTTTCTAAATTTGAATAAAAGAATTAAAGTTAAAAAAAGTGAACACCCTAAGAGCCCTAAATTAAATGCAATATACTCTGATGCGACAAGAAACATTGCAAGTGTTGCTAGATATAAGCAGGAAGTTATAAAAATGAGAATAAAAATGATACCTTTCACCATTGCCTCGACTGTAATACGTTTTTTAATAAAACAATAAAGAAGGTAATAAAGCTTAAATAAAAACATATATCAGAGAGTGAGATATGTCCTCTGGCAAAATGTTCAAAGTGAGCATTGATAGAAAGGTATCTTAGGATCTCTGACAGTAAATAATTATCCGTAATATGTGAAAACATACCTGTTAGCCAGGAAAATAAAATAATCACAAAACCAAAGACAGCGGACAAAACCTGACTTTTAGTTAAAGAGGAGGCCAAAAGCCCCATGGCCGCAAAACAAGAAAAATTAAGTAATACTCCTAAATAGCCCGAAAGAATAAATCCTACATCATGAATATTTTGTCTTCCTAAGAAAAGTGGAAAAATAAGAGTCGAGGCGATTATGACTCCGCCCCATGTAATTAAAGCAAAATACTTACCTAAAATAAGCTCAAGCATAGAAATGGGGGAAGAGTAATAGATATCTATAATTCGATCTTTAATTTCCTCAGAGAACATCTTCATACTCAAAATTGGAGTAATGAATATTAAAACAAAGTTAATACTCCCAAAAAGCTTTACGATCACTTCATTGGCAAAGTCATACTCATTTCTCATGGAAACCGGAAGCTTTTGAATATTCTCTGTGAAGTAAGTCAGCTGATTATAGAACATCCACCCCATAACCAGGGTAAAAAGTCCTACAATGATAAAGGCCATTGGACTTCTCAAAAGCGATTTCAACTCTTTAATATAGATTAATCTAAGCATACTCGTTTACTGCCTTTAAAAATAAATCCTCTAAACTTTCTTCTTTAGTCACAAGTTCTAATAGTTCGACATTGTTATCTACAGACATTTTAACTAGCATTGATCTTAAATCTTCATCATTTTTAGGGTGTAACTTAAATCGAATCCCCTCTTCTGATTCCTCTGTTTCGATGCGATCAAAAGCCTCTAAAGACTTAATTGCTTCATAAAAGTTCTCATTTGCTTGGCGAAGAAGAATCTGAATTTCTTTATCTCTGTGTAAGCTTTCATTAATTTCTTTTATACTGCCCGATTGGATAATATTTCCCTTAGCGATAATAGTAATTTCATCACATACCAAGCTGATTTCATGTAACTGATGGCTGGAGAGAAGAATAGTGTGATTATCTTTTAATTTTAAGATAAATTCTCTCACTTCTTTTACTGAGTGTGGATCAAGCCCAACAGTTGGCTCATCTAGTATAACAATTTCTGGCCGATGAAGGATTGTCTGAGCAATCCCAACTCTTTGCTTATAG
>JBFKKF010000333.1:0-3129 GCA_041631355.1 Bacteriovoracaceae bacterium
AAATATGGAGAATATTATGAAAAAACTTATAATAGGATTAACTTGTTTAATGTCGATTTCTGCTCTTGCAGGAGAATGTATTGTTTCAATAGAGGAAAAATGGTCATCATCAGAAGAAGTTACTGAAAAAATTACTTTTGCAAAATCTAAAGATGATTGCTCTCAAAAAGCTTTAGAGTTAGTTGAAGAACATCGTACAAGCCTTGGTGGAGATCATAAGATGGTTGAAGTAATAGGAATGTTTAAGTTTTCGGAGTCTGGAACTGTTGAGTCAACTAAAAACCTATTTTCTCTTCCGACATGTTCTCACAATGGAGTGGCTAGAACCTTTCTTGAAGAGGATGGACAAGATGTTTGTTCTCGAACGGGTGAGTGGGTCAGAAAATACTAGGTTTGTGAAGATCGTCTGGGCGACAACGCTCAGACTTAAAATTGGTCGAAAAAGTTCGCTTTCTCGACCAAGGAGCAATAAGGCAAAGAAAACGTGAGCAAGGTGCTCACGAAAAATATTTGGTTTTAATACAGGAGAAAGTAGAAATGAGAAAATTATTATTAGGACTAACTCTATTTAGTTGTGTTTCAGTTTTTGCAAATGAAACACAGATTGTTTGTGAGACATTTAAAAGATGTATAAGTGTTAAGCAACCTTGTCAATATCTTGGAATATCAGGTCATCATGACTCATATACGAATGTTGATTGGCATACTTCAAAATCAGTAACAACTCAATTAGATACTCTTAACTGCGTGATAGAGGATGGTACAGTTAGTGTAATTAAGAAATTACATGAACCTAAAAATAATTATTCATACAAAGATGTTAAGGATTTTAATAGAGAAAGCTCTCTCGTGGCATGTCAAGAAAGAGTACAGGAACTTCTTAAAAATTTTGGTGAATGTAAATAACTAGGAATGCGAAATAAGTCTGATCGAGGAACTTCAGATTTTATGAATAAGAAGTAAACTTGCTCGAGAAAGCTAAGACTCAAAGATTAAGGATAGTCTAGCTTAATCCCCATATAGTCTGCATGAGATGATCTAAATCTTTTCAGCGCAGTCACAACAAGATCTTCAACAGAGATACCGGAATTTTTAGACATGGTCTTAAGGTCTTCCACCATCTTTTTTTCTATCATTACTTTAAGTTCTTCTAGTTCTGTTTCATTATGTCTTTGCGTTTTCATTATTACCCCTACTTGGATTTTACGACTTTAATTGCTTGTTTTTTTCTTAGCGAAACCAATGCATTTGTGACTTCATAATCTAACAAGGTACTGTTTTCATAAATATCACGAACGCGACTATAGTCTGAAATGGTACAAAGTAATTTAAATTCTTCGGGAGTAACTTTTTCTTCTGATTCAAAAAAATCTTCCCTTGGCAGAAGCTGTACACTTTCAGGCGGCTTATTTTTATCTGCTTTTATAAATTCATTATAAGCTTTTAAGGTTTTCTCTTTTAACATATTTAGCGGAAAAGAAATCTTTTCTTCTTTTTCATTGATAATTTCTGGCTCTACTACGAAACTGTAGTTTTCAGAACTAATTACCTTAATACACAGTTGAATAAAAGACTTATATGCAGGCATCTTTCCCATTTTGGCATTAATCACTTTGCCCTCATAAAAAAGAATGGTGCCAATACTTGCTGCTGTAGATCTATTTAATATATTGATATTACCTGAAAAGCATACAAGTTGTTGCTCTTCCAATAATTTAAAAATTTCCAAGTTTAATTTTTCTTCCACTAAAATCTCAGTTAAATAATTTAGATAAAATACCTTTTTTCTTATTATCTGTCGGATTAAAATAACTGTCTACTTTGGAAGAAATTTCTTCGAAACTCTTCCATACTGTTTCGCCTTCATGCTTTTGTTGATTAAACATATAAGGTGTTCCAAAGTCAGCTCCCTTTCTTAGCTCCATACTCATTGGGATTTTACCTAAGTATCCTACCCCTAGCTCGTTACATGCAGTGGTCACCCCACCTGTTCCATATATAAAATGTTCTTTTCCACAGTCTGAACATATAAATGAGCTCATATTTTCAACCATTCCGACCACGTGAACACCTAATTTATCAAACATATGTAATGCTTTTCTAGCGTCTAATAGGGCAATATCTTGAGGAGTTGAAACAATGATTGATCCATCTACAATTACATTTTGAATCATCGAAAGTTGCACATCCCCTGTACCTGGAGGTAGATCCAAGAGTAAGTAGTCAAGCTCTCCCCAGTCCGTATCAAAAAAGAATTGATTTAAAACGCCTCCAAGCATTGGTCCTCGCCAAACTACTGGCTCGTCCTCGTGAATAAAACTTCCAAATGAAATAAATTTAACATCGTATGCCTCTAAAGGGATCATTTTTTGATGATCATTTGCGCTAGGCCTCACACCCCGCTTATTAAATAGTAGAGGTAATGATGGGCCATAAATATCTGCATCGATAACACCAACCTTGGAACCAGACTTAGCTAATTCTACCGCTAGGTTTGAAGTAAAGGTCGACTTTCCTACTCCCCCTTTGCCTGAACCAATGGCAATAATATGTTTTACACCGGGTATTTTTCTTCTTTCACCAACTGTTCCGTGGCCCACTTTCAATTCAGCAGGTTTGGCACCTGTATCTTGGGTTTCAACCCCGACAGATTTATATACATCCTTACTTTTCTCAGACTTAGCTAAAAGATAAATATGATCTTCGTCTACATCGGCCTTTAACGCTTCGATCATAGTTGTCTCTAATTTCTTTTTACTATCCGTGTCAATCTCATCTCTGCTATATTTTATATAATAATCTTCACCTTTTAGCTCAATATCTAAAATTCGATTTTCCTCGCCTAAAGTTGCTCCGGTTACGGGGTTAACAACACCTGATAAAATTTCTTTGATTTTTTCCATAATTACTTCTCATCATTTAATTTTTAATTAGATTAAAACTATATACCCCATTCATTCGATCTTCGCTAGCGTCTATTGATTAGATCTAAGCTAATAATTTTTGTTTTATTTTTACTAGACATGCAATAACATAAAATAAATACAAATACATGTAAGAAGGAATTTACTGTGTCAGATAAAAGATTTTCATTTATTATCAACCCCAAATTTCAATACAATTTTAGCT
>JBFKKF010000334.1:0-3126 GCA_041631355.1 Bacteriovoracaceae bacterium
AAGGTGACTCTGGCGGAATTCATATGTGATTGTGAAGAACACTTTATCACTCTGAAATAAGTAATCGATCAGTTATTCAACTTAGAAATCATATCCTTTTTACATGATAGGAAATGATAGTATTGCGCACCACGAAATGCATGGTAGAGTCAAAAAATTAAGACATTATGAACAGCAATGATTAGCAAATCATCACATATTTATAGGAGGATTTTCATGAAAAAGATATTAGCAATTAGTTTAAGTGTTTTGCTACTTAACACGACTTCATTTGCTAGTGAATCCGGATTTACTGACGCTGATATTTTACTTATGAGTGTACTGGATGTCGCAAAATGCGTTAGGGTGAATGAAGTTGAAAGGATGGCATATACTTTGGAACGAATAGAACCGACTCTAAAAGAAGAGTTTTTAGAAAGGGTAGTTGAAGATACTAATAATACTGCTTTAGCTCATCAGGCTTTTGGGAAGATTCTCTATAGGTATCGGATACGTAATCCTGAGATTAGTAAAAATGACAAAGCGAAGACGAAGCTCGCGATGCTTATACTAAATACAAATGCAGAATTTTGCAATATAGCTGAAGAGAACCAATAGTATTGAGGTTGAGCCCAGTCTAGATGACTAGGTTTTAATAAATAGTATAGGTGAAAATGCTCAGACTATATTAGTAAAAAGTCAAATAACAAGTGAACAACGGGATTCAGTCCAAATATAAGATTAATGATTAGAGGTGATACCATGATGAAAAGTTTTTTATTACTATTTACCGCATTTATTGTTTCAAGTACTTATGCATCTTCTGCAACATATGTGGCCCTAATAGGAAAGTATGGCGAAACAGAAATTTGCCATCGTTTTAAAGGAGTTATTGTGGCGAAAGTTTCAGAGAAAGGACTCTATGCCCACCTCTGTCAGGTTGGATTAAAAGATGCAAATGATACAAGGACGTACATCCCTATTTTACAATTAACCAAAAAGAGATTTTTCGAGAATGGGGGAGATTACTATCAAAATGAAAATAAAAGAAGAAACGACATTTCTTTAAAATGCAATGCTTTAGGTGGGACAGTGATAGACCTAGATTCTAAATACTATCCAGATCACTTTTACCGATATAGTGATAATAGGCATAAGGAAAAATCATATTACGCAGAGGCAGCAGTTTGTGCAATAGAATGAAATTAGTTTTATAAATTCATAATGAATTAAATCTTTAGATAACTGAACAAGTCATGGTTATTAAGGCCAGGAGCAATTATGAAAATTTTAGTTTATTTATGTTTTGTAACAGCTTTTATCAATAGCGCCATGGCCGGTGCTGGGTATGTATGTGTGGCGGGAAAGCTTTTAACTCCTGCAGGAACGATGGAAAATGTTGGTGAGATAAACTGTGCCAATGCAAAGCTGGGTATGAATTATGCGTGTGTTGATGGGAAGTTTTATTACCCAAATGGACGCTCGATTGAGGTTGGTGAAGCAGGGTGTGAAACCGCCAAGATAGGAAATGGTTATGCTTGTGTACTTGGTGACCTTTACCTACCTAACGGTAGCTCAAAATACTTAGGTGAATCTATTTGTGAAACAGCAAACTTAGGAAATAATTAAATACATTTTGTAAAAGGAGGGCACTGCCCTCCTAATTATTTTCCGGAAGAAATTTGGCGATGATATACAACAATATTGTCATCACAAAGAAATCTAAATACATAAAAGACTCCTGGTTATTGGTAAAGAGAAGTTACTTCGTTTAAATTAGAATCTCCTGCTCTGATGATTTCAATAATTTCGAGAGCAAGTTCAGCTGCTGTAAAATTATCTAAGTTAAATCTGTGTGTGAAACTTAGGTGCATTTTTGTAATCAGTTCTTCTTCTAAAAAGTAATAAGCATCCATTCCGTCCTCCTTGACTGGCCAAAACTAGGTGTATGTTTGTTTTTTATATAAAGGTTGCTAGTACGATCTATACAGGCCGACCAGTATACCTTTGATTTGAAAGTCCCCATCATTTACAATGATAGGTTTCATTGAGCTATTTGCAGGGTGTAGCTCAATACAATTATTTTTTTTATAAAACCTTTTTACAGTGGCTTCGTTATCAATGGTCGCTATCACAGTTTCACCATTGGAAGCAGTTTTCTTTTCTTTGACTATAATGATATCTCCGTCAAAGATACCGTCCTCAATCATAGACTCACCAGAAACAGTGAGGGCATAATGACTTCCAGCTCCGATCATAGAGCTTGGGATGCCGATATTTTCACTTCCTTCCATAGCTTCAATAGGTAAGCCCGCAGCAACACTTCCATGCAAAGGAATCTCCACAACATTAGACTGTTCTGGATGAATATAATCCACAGGCGTAAGTCCTCTAACCGAATTAGCATCACTATGAAGGTGTCCAGAGTTTTTCAAGTATCTGATATAGTCTTGAACTGAGCCCAGAGACTTGAATCCAAAATGCTCCTTGATTTCTACTTGAGTAGGGGAGTAACCATTTTCATCAATATAATCACAGATGTAATCGTAGACTTGTTTTTGCTTTTTCGTTAAGTTCATTGCATGCCTTTTGTGCTCGTAATTGATCAAAATAGTTTGAAAGCCTTGTGTCCGTATACTTTCCGTACTAGAATTAGATTATCCGTAACAAAGGCGTAGGTCAAGGAGTTTTTTTATTTTATGAGAAAAATAATTCATATCGACATGGACTATTTTTTTGCCCAGGTAGAAGAAAGGGATAATCCTAAGCTTAAAGGACTCCCTTTGGCCATTGGTGGTCTACACGGGGGCCGTGGGGTCTTGTGTACGAGTAATTATATTGCCAGAAAATATGGTGTAACCAGTGCCATGCCAACTTCGAAAGCTTTAAAGTTATGTCCTGATTTAGTTTTGGTGTCACCGAATTTTGAAAAATATAAAAGAGAAAGTGATTTGATATTCGACATATATCAACAATTCACTAAAAAAATTGAAAAACTCTCTTTGGATGAAGCATACTTGGATGTTACTGATTGTAAAAAGTTTAATAACGATGCTCTTGCAATTGCTAAGGAAATTAAAAATCGAATTTATGGCAAGACTGGATTAACAGCAAGTGCTGGCATTTCTTTTAATAAATTACTAGCAA
>JBFKKF010000335.1:0-3118 GCA_041631355.1 Bacteriovoracaceae bacterium
CTTAAAAACCCCGGAAACACAATTCGAGATCCACTTGCGTTAAACTGATTACCGTCTACGTCAATTTTCACAGACATATTAGCTTTGGTAGCTTCTTTCATCTGGGAAGCCATAGTTCTCTTCCAAATCAGTTCATATAATTGCTTTTCCTTACCAGTTAGACCTGTTTTGTCCGGATGAACAAATTCAGCTCCAGCGGGCCTGATCGCTTCGTGGGCCTCTTGAGCACCTTTAGTTTTAGCGGCGTATTGTCTTGGCTTATCTGATAAATAGTCTTTACCATAAAGCTCTTCAATTGAGGATCTTGCCCCTTTAATAGCTTCCTGGGAAAGATTGGGTGAATCTGTTCTCATATAAGTGATCAAACCTTCTTCATAGAGCTTTTGTGCTGTACGCATAGTTTGTTTGGCACTCATGCCAAGCTTTCTGACCCCTTCCATTTGTAGGGAAGAAGTAATAAATGGCTTAGTAGGATGAGTCTTAGATTCTTTTTCCTCAATCGATGTAACTACCCATTTTTGAGATTCAATTTTATTTTGTAACTCTGTTGCCTTCTTCTTATCTAAAAGAACAGCATCTTTTTTAGAAAGCTTTCCTGTTGTTGAATCGAAATCTTTACCTGTGGCAATTCTTTTACCGTCAACATACATAAGCTTAGCTTCAAAATCTTTACCGCCCGTTTTTAAGCTTGCTTTCAAATCCCAATACTCTGATTGTACAAATTTTCTACGCTCTCTTTCTCGCTCAACAATAAATCTTAGCCCAGTAGACTGAACTCGCCCAGCACTTAGGCCGTAGGCAATCTTCTTCCAAATTAATGGTGAAAGAGTATAACCATAGAGACGATCAAGAATTCTTCTAGCTTCTTGGGCCTTAACTAATTTCTCATCTAGATCTCTGGTATCTTCAAGGGCCTTTTGAATCGCACTTTTGGTAATTTCGTGAAAAACCATTCGCTTAACAGGAATTTTAGGCTTTAACAGCTCCATTAAATGCCAAGAAATACTCTCACCTTCACGATCCTCATCGGTCGCGAGATATATTGCTTTGCATTCTTTCATATGTTTACGCAGTCCAGTAACAATTTTGGACTTACCTTTGGGTATTATATAGAGGGGCTCAAAATCTTTAGCGACATTGACTCCTAGCTTTGCCCAGTCCTCTTTTTTATACTTGGCCGGAATGTCTGATGCAGACTGAGGTAAATCTCTAACATGGCCCATACTAGCTTCAACTATATAGTTTTTAGGAAGAAACTTTCGAATTGTTTTTGCTTTAGTGGGTGACTCAACTATTACTAGGTACTTGTCCATTTAAAATCCGTTTACTTATTAGTTTTTTTTAGAAGTAAAGCTATTTTTAACATCCGTCAACTTTTGAGATTTAAAAATTTTAATACGCATAACATTAGATGCTATTTGTTAAGCATTTGCAAACTATAATTATGATGTGACATTATAGTCTAATGAGTACGATATATTTCTCTATTACAGATAAATTCCCCTCTGACGAATTAAAGAGTTTGCCTACAAAATTTAAAAACTCTAATCGCAACCATAGCTACTTTCTCTCCAGAAAGGCCCTGGCCCATATAGCTAAGACTAAATTTGGTTATCAGACCAATTACTTAACAATGGAGTTAAAAGATCATGGCCAAATTACGGGTCGGCCACAGCTTAGTGTTTCATTGAGCCACACTAAAGATACAGTTGCTGCGTTGGTGGGAGATCGTAATGACTTTTACTCAGTTGGAATTGATATTGAATTCCAAACAAGAACGTTTAGTCCTGAGGGACAAAAATATTTTATAAATAGTGATGACTCTAAAGATGAAGAGCTTTTAATTCTTTGGTGCATCAAAGAAGCTGCCTTCAAGGCCCTATCTAATGGGGGGTATCCCATCAAATTATTGAAAGAAGTTGTCGTAGAGGAAAATAACTTTTACTTTATACGGGATGAAAATAAATCTAAATACCCTTTTAAACTTATTAAACAAAATGGACTTATCATTGCACTCGCAGCTTGCTCAAAATCGAATAAGAGTTTTGAAGCTATTGAGGTAGAACTATCATGATAGGGACAATCAACAGTTTACTTAAAATTATTTCCTACTTACCATTCACTCAGTTTGCTCTGAAGTTTTTCTATTTATATGCAATCAAAAATATTAGAGCACGATACCTAGATTCTAAGGATGTCAAAGATATCATTTTAACCTCAAATATAAAATCTAGGGACTTTATTTTTGGAGTAAGTGATCTTAATTTCTTAATTGTTGTTGATGATAGTATTCATCCTAAGCATATACTCAATAAATTTCGCTATTTTACTGAAACTAATATTATTTTAGCGCTTACTATCAATAAACAATACATTCCCATTCTTACAGAGAGTGAATTCAAAACGGATAGTATAAAAAGTTTTTTAATACGAAATTATAGTCACAATACGGTAAGGTGGGAGTCCATTTTAAGCCGTAAAGAATTCATCTTTAGTTTGAGAAAACAGGATTACTTTGCCGTCACCTATGCAGCGACACAAACCCTGGACTATTACCTATTAAAACAAACTAACCCCAAGACCAAAAGGGACACCATAAAGAATGTCTACAAGGCCCTAAGTAGTCTTAGCTTCTTACACCCTGAGAGCTTTCAAAATAATAAAAAATTACAAAAACGCTACTATATGATTCAAAAATTTCCTCTTCTAACTCCTATTCTGTACTCAAGTTTTATTAAAGAGATTTGGAGAACACTTTCTGGCCCCTCTCAAATTGACAAAAAGAAAGTGAAGGGAAATTATCCCCATATTAATCCCAATTTAACGGTTTATCTAAACTATCTTTTAAACAAAACCTTCATCGACGATATCCTGCTGACCCCCTCTTTAATTCAAAACTCACCCCGGGATATTAAAGGAAAGATTTATATCGATATTTTGGTGAATGATTCTGTCCTGAAAAAAAGGCAATATTTAAAGATTGACCAGATAAGAGATGACATCCAATATTTTGAGTCAGAGGGGCTAAAATATAGAGTGAGATTTTCCTCCCATCGGCTAATGAAATTTATGTGTGAAAACTGCTTATTTCCATTTCCACTTGAGGTGCTATATCGCC
>JBFKKF010000336.1:0-3116 GCA_041631355.1 Bacteriovoracaceae bacterium
AATCGATAATTACTTTATCTCCTGTGCTCATCATTCCAAAAAGAAATGTTGGTGGCACAACTTTATATTCTTTCATTGTTAATTGATATTGTCCTTTTATTTGAATCAACTGTGTTGATAATTTTGTCAGTACGCCCTTAATTTTAACTTCGTTATTTTCTCCGGCTATGGAGAGTACCCCTTGGGCGATGAACTCACTTTTCTCATTAAGAGAAGCCCTCTCAAGGTTGAAAAAAATGGATGGGAATTTTTCTTCTTTGAGTGCGATATAGATATTTTGATTCATTTTATCAGAATCACTTTTAATAGATTTGACCGGTACTCTAAGACTAAGCTTAGTAATTTTGATGGGTTTATCTGGGGCAATCATTAACTTGGATGAAAAATTCTTGGCCTCAGCAGTCCAGTCATGCACAGTGGATGTTCCAGAAATTTTTAGTTGAGATTTCTCTATATCTAGCAAAAACTCTTGGGCATAAAGCCCGGGAGTGAGCAATAGTAAGAAAATAAACTTTATGATCATGAGACAATTCTAAAGTAAATATGACCGATGTAAACTTTACTTTTGTGAAGTTAAGACTAAGGTGAGAGTTCTCGGGTGGGTGTAAATTTACAATGCGCGTTAGGAAGCAATGTACACTCCAGACTTATTTGCTATGGAATATCTATCAACAAGAGATATTAAAGGGCTTATGTTCTTTTTCTAGGAGGAATTTCGTGAAAATATTGATGATTATGGCAATGGCCATTACTACTTTGGGGGCAAAGGCTTCAGATCAAAGCTTTAAAATCTTAAGTGGTGATTGCCATATAGGAATAGATAAACTTACTACTGAAGTAAATTATTACTCAGGTGCTTTATACTGGATCCGTGGGGGAGCCTATCTTCATGAACCACTAACTAAAGTCTCTGATAATGAACTAAGTTTTCATGATGAGGATGAGCAACTTCGAGTAGACGTTAAAGTGATAGACACCAAAGTAGCGATACGATTAGCTGCCTATGGAAAATATATGGAAACAACCAAAGTATTAAGACTCAAGGAGAGCTCTATCCCAGGAGTGCTAAGTGGAGAAAATATCTCTTTAGAGATAAAACTAGATGAGTTTCCTAGCTCTATCGATGATAGCAGTAAGATGTATTCACTTTCATGCTCTTTAGGCCTGAAAAATATAGTAAATAAATTACGGTTAAAAAAAGATCAGCAAATGGATCGTTTAGGTCCTCCGGCCAATTGGGAAGATGAAACGGCCCAGTCTATTAAAGAGCTTCCAGTTGGAACGATTTTTGAGATTAAAGAAGACTTAACAATTGATCAATATGCCGAGAATACTAAATTTGTGGAAATGAATGGGCAAATGAGTTTTAGTGAGTTCTACCAAATTAAACTACCATTTAGATTTGCTGTCGTTGATATAAGTAATGAAATGAATAATTATACAAGTACAGTTACTTATAAAAAAGGATCTCGTATCAAACTAAATGAGATTAAAGCTGTTGAAAAATCAAATGGAGCAGTTGAATACCTTTTAAACTTTGATAATTTGTCCTCAGAAGTTAAAGATCCTATTACCCAAATGAGAGTATACGGCAGAAGAGGTGGTCGAAGTGATATGAAAATCCCTCAATTGGTGGAAATCTTAAAAACAAATTTTAATATTATCTTAAAATAATACCAATTAATCAGTCTTCCCAGTTTATTCTGGGAAGACTATTGTTTTAGCTATCGATAACGAATGATAACAGTGGGAGAGACCAGAATATTTCCCTTGCGGTATTGAATAACTCTTTCATTTCTTAATGTTCTTAAGGCATGAGAGAAGTCTTGGCCTTCGAGAGCATACTCCTTATATTGTCCCCATAAAGATTTAAGCTCTTTTAAAAGTTTATCTTCTTTAATTCTAAATTTACCTAGATCCCTTAAGTGAAAAAGAATAAAACATTCATCTTTTGAAATTTCTATTTTTAGCTCTTCACAAATAGCACTAAGGGCCTTCACTCCGGCCTCATACTTTTTGTCCTTACCATACTCATTAATAAAGGGAGAAAAATTTTTGTAAAAATAGTCGGCCTTAAAAACAATGCTTTTATATTCTCGGGTTGATTCCTTGTCTGCTTCCTCGGGGCGGTAGTATTGGTAAATACATTTAGTAAGAAATTGTTTAAAGGACTCTTTTTTGTGAAAGTTCGCATTCTCTACAATATTATCAATTATTTGTTCAATCATTTTATTACCTAATAATGAGGAGGACGGTCATCTTTTAAGGATGAGTTATTGACTCCTCCTTGGGATTGGGAATCAAGAAGTCCTTGGAGTGCTTTTGCCATCATTTCTATTTGAATCTGCTGGTCAGTCACAATTAAGTTGAGTTCATTAATTAATTCATCTTGATATGAAAACTTTATTTCAAGGTTATTAATTCTCTCTTCTAATTCTTTCATATTGTCCTTAAACAGCGGATTATTTGTCCATACGCTAGCAATTTTTATTTTTAGATGTCTTATCATGCAAGTGATAATTTAGAAATTTAATTATAAAATACCTACTGGCCTATTAATTTTAGCTATTTAGAGCCGGTAAAAAACTCTTTTTGCAATAGTATTTATATCTTTGTTATTATTTATGTGTTAGTATTTATTTAGATTAAGTTTTTCTCTTTGTTTTTATTTCTTTCTTTATCGGTCGAACTTCAAAACCTTCAGAAAATTTAAATCAAAATTAATAAGAATAATCTTATAGCGATATAAGGTTAGTCTCACGAATTTCCGTGGGACTTAATAAACTCAATGCTATTCAAAGGAGAATATATGAGTACTAAAATTTATGTTGGAAATTTGTCGTTTAACGTTGAAGAGTCTTCCCTGACTACAGTATTTGAACAATTTGGTGGAGTTGCTTCATGTAAAATTATCACTGATAGAGATACTGGAAGAAGCAAGGGATTTGCATTTGTTGAAATGCAAACAGCTGAAGAAGCTCAAACTGCTATTTCTAACTTAGACGGAAGAGAGTATGAGGGTAGAAACATGCGTGTAAACGAAGCTAAGCCTCAAGAAAAGCGTGAAAGAAATTTCGGTGGGAGTCGTTGGTAGTTACTACCACCCTCCTCATTTA
>JBFKKF010000337.1:0-3114 GCA_041631355.1 Bacteriovoracaceae bacterium
AAATCTCTAGGCTCAGTAAATGAGTCCTTGGCACCACATTCTGGACAAGGAGCATTGAGATCAATTTTATCTGCACGAAATCTTGATTTACATTCTTTACAATCAACTAGTGGATCCGAAAATCCATCCACATGGCCAGATGCCTTCCAAACTGTGGGGTGCATCATAATTGACGCATCTATCCCATCCACATCATCTCTATAAGTCATGGTTTTCCACCACGATTCTTTAACATTTAATTTAAGCTCTATCCCCAAAGGACCATAATCCCAACACGAACCAAGCCCCCCATAAATTTCGGAACTTTGAAAGATGAAGCCCCTTCTTTTACAAAGACTTACTAAATCCTGCATATTGTCTAATTTTTTAATTTCTGTCACGAAACACTCCAGTTGCAAATTTTCACTATCCTATACTATTTATTTCTTTTTATAAATAATTAGAGTTTAAAAGTTGTATTTCTAAGAAATTTTTTCAACTACTTTCTACTAAAAACTCACTTGATCTTTCTGTATGGTTAAAAAGTCTGATGAGGTATTTACTGTTGTGCTATTTATTTGTGACACTGTTTCTGTGCCAAAATCCAATTTCCAAACACCGTCAGAACGAAAAAAATAAAATCCAGATGATCCAACAGATACATGCTCAATTGCAGTTGGTGCATTGGTAGAAAAGTTTGTTAGCTGGTTTATGGCCCCATCAGAAAAGTTATACTCCACCATTTGGTCTACATTACTTGCATCTCTAATGATGAAATAGACCTGCCCCTCTCCATTATCAATCACCGGACTAAATTGCCAGTGTAAGTTGCCATGTAATAGAGTAAAACCTCCACTGGTATTATTCAAATCTAAAGTATATAAATCATACGGACCTGCCCCTCTCCAAAAATACGCTCTCCCTGAATGAGAAACATTCATAAGATTCAAAGAAGAAAAAGATGAGGCATCAATAATCTCTAGGTGACTAGCTGGAAAGTCATATATATATACATTTGTTCCATCTGCGGACACATACTTATCACCATAGAATTGAACCTGTTCACTAATATTGCAAGGTATATTAGAGTAAGTGTTTGCAGCACTATCAGTTGCTGGATCAATCGCTGTTACAGTCGTTAAGTTTGTATCGATAGAACTTAAACTTAATGTATCTGACAGACAAGAATATAACCCAGTAGAAGTTCCTTCATACTTAGCTCCATACCTTACTGTACTTGCCCCTGTAGATAAAGTTACAGAGGAGCTACCGTCATGCTTATAAAGGTTAGAAGTATTATAAAAGTAAACATTACCATTAAAAGCTTTTAAGTCTGAGCCCGCATTAATAAGAGTTGCAGTACTAGAATTACTACCATTAAAAGTATTATAAAAAGCAAGATTATCCGAAGATTCTGTGTAATAAATTAAACTATTGGTAACAGCAAACTTGGGAGTCGTTGGCTGAACGACCGAAGTAACAAACTCTACCAATGAATCACTACTCGTATCAAAATAGCAAACAGAAGTCGCATTACAGCCCATAAAGGTTAAAGTATTTCGTGGACTATCGAAGTTCTGAAAAAACTCATCCGGAACTTTTGTCTCTCCCCCCGTCAGAGTTTTAAGAACGTTACAACTTGTCAGTAGTAACAATAAAAACAAAATTTTCATACTTGCTCCATTTGGGTCAACTCATATAGCTTTTTATACTCTCCATCTTGAGAGAGAAGATCAAAATGCTTTCCTTCTTCAATTTTTCGACCTTCTTTCATCACGATGATTCTGTCATAGTTTTGAATCGTCGAGAGTCTATGGGCCACTGCTATAACTGTTTTATGGCTTGCCACCTGGTCAAGTGCTTTTTGGACAACTTTTTCAGACTCATTATCCAGTGCACTGGTAGCTTCATCAAAGAGTAAAATCGGACAATCTCTTAAAAATGCTCTCGCGATTGTTAGTCTCTGTCCCTGCCCGCCAGAGAGTTTTAATCCTCTATCCCCAATATGGGTATCTAGTTCATCAGGAAGATTATAAACGTATTCACTAGCGTAGCTAACTTCCAGAGCATGTTTGACTTGTTCGTCAGTATAGTTCTCTCCGGCCTTCAGGTTTTCATCCACGGTGTCATTAAATAAAAAGATATCTTGAGAGACTAGTGCGAACGCATCTCTGATTGAGTTTAATTTATAGTCTTTAATATCTCTTCCATCTATTAATATCTGACCTTTTTCAATATCATAAAGCCGAAGCAATAGAGATATTAATGTGGACTTTCCAGAACCCGACAATCCAACTAGAGCGACCTTCTCCCCTTTTTTAATCTTAAGGTTAAAGTCACTAATCACAACTCCCTTACCGTAAGAGAAAGTAACATTTTTAAACTCAATAGAGTCCTTAAATTCGACGAAATCAATTTTTCCCGTATCTGTTTCTTCTTTTTCAGATAGTAAGCGAAAGATCCTGTCAGAGGCGGCTCTGGCCTGATTAAGTTTAGTGTTGGCTTTCGAGAACCTTCTCACTGGATCCATAAACATTGCCAAGGCCCCCACAAAGGAAATAAATTCACCAACTGTTAAACCACCATCTCGGTGACGGTAGTAGGCCATAATTATAACTGTTGCAAAAGCAAATGCTCCAACAGTTTCCACTAAAGGATGAGAATGCTCCTCTGCAGAGTTACTTTTTTTCTTATGTTTTAAGAATAAATCTTGCGCCTTTTCAAAGCGTTTAATCATATAGTTTTGTAAATTAAAGGCCTTAATAATTTTTTGTCCAACTAACCCTTCAGCTGCATGATGAGTCATATCAGCAGTGTCCGCTTGAGCTCTTGCAATGTATCTTCTAATTCTTCGTCCTGTTACATTAAAGATCACTAGAAAAAATGGAAGTACGATAAAAATAACCAGAGTTAATTTCCAGTCATGATATAAGGCCACACAAAGTAATAGGACTGCAGTTATTGGTTCCCTGATAATATCGAGACCATGCATGAATGCTTCCGCAAAAACAGCGGTATCATTAATCATAACAGATAATAGATTTCCCTGTTTGGAATGGGAGTAAAAATTGGCCGAAAGATTTTGAAACTTACGATAAATAGCTTTACGAATATCGCAAGTTGCTCGATCTACAA
>JBFKKF010000338.1:0-3112 GCA_041631355.1 Bacteriovoracaceae bacterium
AAGACTCAGGCAGGGGCAATTATTGGGAAGATATCTTCTAGTGTGTTACAGCGCGCTTCTAGTTTTTTATTGTTAGCAGACTCAAAAGCTTCATTTGAGATCGAAGGGGAAAGTCCACCAAGAAACAGAATTGAGAGGTGGGGGAAAATTATAAATGAAGCTGGGGAAAACGAATTATCATTAGCTGAAATAAAAAGGTTACATGCAGAACTCATAAGGGATAAAAGGTTTATTTCAGTAGGACTAAGAGATGAAGGCGTATTTTTAGGTGAAAGAGATTATGAAGGGAAGCCAGTCCCAGAATTTATAGGAGCAAAAGAAGAAGATTTAAGTGACTTGATAGAGTCATTAATTGAGATAAATGAAGAACTGACAAAGGGAAATGTAGATCCTATTATTCATGCAGCTCTTATTGCTTTCGCATTTGTGTATATTCATCCTCTTCAGGATGGTAATGGAAGAATTCATAGATATTTGATACATCATATTTTGGCCAAGAGAGATTTTTATCATTCTAATCTAGTGTTTCCAATTTCTAGTGTAATTAAAGATGAAATAGAAACTTATAGGAAGGTATTAACTAACCATTCAGGGCCTATAATGGAATATATTGAGTGGGAAATAACAGAGAAGTTGAATGTAAAAGTATTAAATGAGACAGGTGATATGTATCGTTATTTTGATGGAACTGAAGTTGTCGAGTTTTTATTTGAATGTGCGGAGAGAACGATTATTGATCTTTTGCCAAAAGAAGTTAAGTATCTTGAGTCATTCGACAAAGTATTCACTGAAGTTAAAGAAGTGCTTGAGATGCCAGATCATGAGTTAAAACAGTTAATAGCATTTATCTCCCATAATGGAGGAAAGCTTTCGAAAAGAAAAAAGGAGAAATTTTTCGAAAGATTAACTTCTGAAGAGCAAGAGGAAGTGGAAAGTATAGTAGTTGAGCATTTCGAACTGAATCACTTGAAATAATTCTCATAGTAATACTAATTAAAGACTAACGGCTACCTATATTTGAACACTAAAAAATCTAAGTAAATAAATTACTTTGGTAAATATTATATTTGGCTCTCATAAAGTACCACAATAATGATATTCTTTAGTGAGACCGTGAAAATAAAGCACACATGCTCTCGATGTGATTACTGACAGGCACCGGGGTAATCATTACGAATGACCCCATACAATGTCTAAGGGAGATGATCAGTGTGATATGTGTTGGTATGCCAAACATTGTTCTATTGAAAAAGGTTGATTAAAAAGCAATAAATCCCTTATCACAAATTCGGGCTCGTTTGGATATTGTACGAGAAGTTTTTACTTTAGTTGACCTGGGCAACTAAATCGCAAATAATAAATCATATTATTTTAGGAGAGTCTTATGTCAGATAAAGCTATTGTCGCAGACAATAAACCCAAAAAAGTAAGTATTAGCGCTGGAGAGGATTATTATTGGTGTGCCTGCGGAAAATCCAGCAATCAGCCTTTTTGTGATGGTAGTCATAAGGGGACAGGTTTTTCTCCAAAAAAATTCACGGCGGATGAGTCAACAGATGCTTATTTATGCATGTGCAAACAAACTAATAACCCACCTTATTGCGATGGGACTCATAAGAATATTTCAGCAGATAAAGTTCAAAAGAGTAATGGAGATTTGCCGCAAGCGACTTCAACTCCGGAAGAGCCACATGTTGCTTTTATTCATGAGCTTGCTAATAATGGATTGAAAAATCTAGGTCACCATGGTGAGATCGGGGCGATGGGAGTTCCTGGAAAGGATCTGCCTAAGTGGGATGATATTCAGTTTATTACGGGGCAGATGGCAACTAAGCCGCTACTGGATGATGCGGCAGTTGGGACAGAGGTTGTCATTGGAAAAAATGCAAAAAAACCTTTAACTTTAAAAATACCTCTTTTTGTTTCAGATATGAGCTTTGGTGCTCTGTCCGAAGAAGCTAAAATATCCCTAGCAAAAGGGGCGCAAGAAGCTGGAACTGGGATATGTTCTGGTGAAGGTGGGATGTTGCCGGAAGAGCAGCAGGCCAATTCAAGATATTTTTATGAATTAGCTTCGGCAAAATTTGGATTTTCAGAAGATAAACTAAAAAATGTGCAAGCTTTTCACTTTAAAGGTGGGCAAGGTGCTAAGACCGGAACTGGTGGGCATCTACCAGGCAATAAGGTTAAAGGTAAAATTTCTGAGGTAAGACAAATACCTGAAGGACACGATGCAATCTCTCCTTCAACTTTTTCTGATTTAAATACGGTTGAAGATTTTAAAAAGTTTTCTGAGCGCGTGCGCGAAATTACCGGTGGGATACCTATTGGGTTTAAATTATCCGCTCAACATATTGAAGAAGATATCGAGTTTGCGGTGCAAGCGAGTGCAGATTATATTATCCTCGATGGGAGAGGGGGAGGAACAGGTGCGGCTCCCTTGATTTTTAGAGATAATATTTCTGTTCCAACGATTCCAGCATTGGCCCGGGCCAGACATTATCTTGATACAAAAGGATATGACCACGTCTCTCTTGTTATCACTGGAGGGCTTCGAACTCCTGCAGACTTTGCCAAGGCATTAGCTCTTGGAGCAGATGCTATTGCGATATCAAATTCTGCAATGCAGGCCATTGGTTGTGTCGGAGCAAGAATGTGTAATACCAATAACTGCCCAGCGGGAATTGCCACACAAAAGCCAGAATTAAGAAAAAAGATTATAGTCGAGGATGCCGCTAAAAAGCTAGCGAGATTCTTTGATGCTTCGGTTGAATTAATGAAATTATTGTCTCGGGCATGTGGGCATGACCATTTTTCTAAGTTTAATGTTAACGACCTTACAACTTGGAAAAGAGAAATGAGTGATTTGTCAGGCGTGAAATACAGTGGCTTAAGTTCTTTTAAGAAATAGTTGGTAGTATTTTGAAGTACTCGCGTTATTAATTTTTCTTAATTTACTATCTAAGTTGGAATTACTGTTTATAACAGAGGGAGAAGGACGAGTATTTTAGCTCTTTAGCATTTGATATAATCTCTGATAACTTGTCATCAGAGATTATAAATGATTGAATTCATAGATCATTATAAAGTTATTTCTTTAGGGAGAGAACAA
>JBFKKF010000339.1:0-3110 GCA_041631355.1 Bacteriovoracaceae bacterium
ATGCATACTAATTCCTTTTAATAGCAAAGTTTACTTTTTGACTTCAGAGACCCCATCTGAAAACTCGATAAAGAGACTCTCACCGGGTTCTATCCTATCAAAAACAGAATGACTTGTAATCAATTTCCCGGAATTATCTGAGATTAATGTGTAGCCCCTATCTAAAACATTTTTTGGGTTCATACTCTGAAGCATCTTTCCAAATAGATTCAGCTTTTCACTACAATTTCTTTGTTCATGATTTAGACTAGTTACCATTGCCTTACACAAATTATCTAAAGACACGCTATATTCATTCAAAGGAAGTAAGCGTTCAATATGGCCTAAATTAACCCTTTGAACTCTCTTTTCATAATTATGAATCTGCTTCTTGATTATATGAAGCAGTGATACTGGATTTAAACGATCAACTTTTTCTCGAGTCTCCAGTTTAAAGTCAGCAAATAAGCTCTTTAACTGACTTGCCAACCGATCAAGTCTGTAGATGAGGTTCGTTTGTCCCTGACTTAAGACTTCTGCGGCAGCTGAGGGAGTTTCACATCTTTGATCGGCAACAAAGTCTAGCAGAGTGAAGTCTACCTGGTGCCCAATAGCACTAATGACGGGTATTTTGCAAGCAAACACTCTTCTCACTAAGACCTCATCGTTAAAGCCCCAAAGATCCTCCATCGATCCCCCACCACGGGTAATGACTAGTGTATCAAAATTATTAAATTTTTCGGCCTTATCTATTGCTTTTATAACTGATGGAGCACAATCCTTGCCTTGGGCCGTACACGGGATAATGGTGATGTTAAACCCCAAACATCTTCTTTTCATAACATTTAAAAAATCCTGTAGAGCTGCTCCATTTAAAGCCGTGATAACACCTATTTTTTTTGGAAAGTGAGGAATCTCTTTTTTAAGGTCTAAGTCAAATAGACCCTCTTTATTAAGCTTTGCTTTTAAAAGCTCAAATTGAGCTTTTAAATCTCCCTTACCAAAAGGTAGCAAGCGCTTACCTATTATTTGAAAAGTTCCTCTTTTTGCATAAACACTAATGGAGCCTTGTAAAATTACTTTATCACCATTTTTCAAGCGACGAATTAGCGGGTTTCTTAGAGCGTCCATTTTAAATAAAGCTGCTGAGACCGAGGCATTCTCGTCTGATAGTGTAAAATAAAAATGCCCAGCTGCTGAAGACGAGAGGTTAGAAACTTCACCAACCACATTAACTTGTGCAAATTCATACTCGAGAGAGACTTTAACTGCTTGGACTAAATCAGAAATTGACTTGGGTTCAAAATCTATCATTTATCTTTTTTAGCAAAGCTCTCATAGAACTTATAGGTTTTCAAAAATTTAATTGCCTGA
Source organism: Bacteriovoracaceae bacterium (assembly GCA_041631355.1). Lineage (GTDB taxonomy): Bacteria > Bdellovibrionota > Bacteriovoracia > Bacteriovoracales > Bacteriovoracaceae. The sequence continues at coordinate 1,354 of JBFKKF010000339.1, forward strand.
AGAACTTGGTAGTCATCTTTTGGATTATATTTTGTAAAGATATCGACCTTTTTCTTTTCTTTTCCACGATTTTTAATTTCTTTAGCTCTTCTAATCCTTGCAGCCTTCTCTTCCTTCAATCGCTTTTTCTTCTCTTCCTTGGTCTCGATTGTTGCTGTTAAGTGGTTTCTTAAATCCTTTTCACGAATATAATTCGAATTTATCTTCCGAGCTTCAAACCACTCGTTATCCACTTCATCCAGACCGACATCGGGAACAATTCCCAGGGCCTGGATCTTACGGTTTTTTGGGGTCATATACTGGGCAATAGTAAGTTTAACTCCATTCTCCTTATCAACCTGAACCACTGACTGGACAGAGCCCTTTCCAAAAGTTTGGCTTCCCATGACAATTGCTCTTCCATGATCTTGAAGTGCTCCTGCAACTATCTCTGAAGCAGATGCAGAAGCTCCATTAACTAAAACTACCATCGGAGTTTTTAAGTCTTTTTTCATGGACTTTATCACGTAGTGAATATTCTTATTATTTGGATCTCTTGATTCAGTTGATACAACAATCCCATCCTTTACAAATAAGGAAGTCACTTTAACGGCTTCATCAAGTAATCCACCGGGGTTAGACCTTAAATCCAAGATAATCCCTTTGATACCACCGTGCTTTTGGGCTTTTTTACGATATTTTTTTAAAGCTGCTTGAATTGAGGTTGCAGATCTTCTTTGAAACTGGGTTAACCTAACAAATGCGTAGTTTTTATCCAATAGAAAAGACTTAATGGGTTTTACTTTGATCTTTTCTCTTTTTAATGTGTAATGCTGAATACCCTTTTTACCTTCCCTTACTAAACCAAGGTGGATTTTCGTTCCCTCTTTTCCCTTCATGCGATCAATAGCCTCATCAAGAGTTAACCCGAGAATAGACTCATGGTTAATTTCGACAATTTTATCACGAGGCTTAATACCGGCTCTATAGGCAGGTGTATCATCAATTGGTGTCACTACATAAATAACACCGTCTTTTTGGGTAACCTCGATACCAAGTCCGCCGAACTCACCTTCGGTTTCATTTTGCATCTTTTTATAAAACTCTTTATTTAAAAATGCAGAGTGAGGATCCAAGGTGTCCATCATACCCTTTATAGCGCCTTCAACTAGTTTTTTTGTATCAACTTCTCGGTAATACTGACTTTCTACTAGGTATAAAACTTTATTAAAAAGTTCTAGCTCCTCATATCTGGATTTTGTAACTGCATCCGCATTAAAAGTACTCAAAAGTACGATCACAGAAACAAGAGTTCTCATGATAAATTTCCTTTATATTAAATATTAACTTTATTTTGCGTCTCTGCATTTAACACCAACCAACTCGAGGTATTTTGTGCAACATTTTTCTTTCTAATTTCATAGTAAAGTGATTTTATTAGTGCTGGATCCGAAACGGTATACCCAAGAACTTGTCCTGAATTAACCACGTCTCCCTTTTTCACCTTAACCGCCATATCCCCTAGCAAGACACTTCTGACATCATGGCCGTGATCGACCATTATAACTTTTCCATAACTTGCCAACTCACCAGAATAGACAATTTTACCTGCTCCAGGTGACTTTACCGGAAGAGTCTCTTTGAACTTAAAAGTAATTCCTTTCTTCCCTTTTTTTAAATTGCTGTAATTTTCAAGAGGTATTCTAAGCTTTAACTGGCTTGCCACAGCCTTCAAAGGTGAGTGCGACCTAGCTTTACTCTTAAAATTCGTTTTGGCC
>JBFKKF010000340.1:0-3096 GCA_041631355.1 Bacteriovoracaceae bacterium
GAGGTTACCATTCCTGGAAGTGGTGATATTGATGGCGCCTTTGATCAGCTTCTAAATAATATTGCACAAGAAAAAAGGACTGGACTTAATACCTCTGAGAGCATCGAGGAAGCACAAAAATTAAAAAATCTTCTAGAGAAGAAATCCTTTATTTTAGTGTCCAAAGATAATAAAAACCATAAGGTTATGATCAAAAGAAAAGCAATTCAGCTCAACGGTCAAAGCGAAGTCGTCTACAATGTCATTCCGTATGGAAATGAAAGTGATCCTGAATATCAAAAATTTATTAATAAAATTCAAAACTCAATTAATATTGAAAATAAATTCGAAAAAGTTTTAGAGCAAGTTAACTCTGTTCTCGCCACTGGTGAATATGATGTAGAGCGAGATGGACCTAGTTATAATGCTTTAAACAGACTTTAAGTTCTCTCATCCTTTAAAAAATTCTTAACGCGTTTATTCAAGAGTTAATTATTTCAACTAGTTTGAAGTGTCCTCATTTTTACATCCTGCTGTGCATTTATACTTATTACATACCTTTCACTCCGCCTTTGGCAGAAGCAGGGCAAGGATTTATATTCACTTAAATTCAAAAAAGTTTTTCTGAGGGGGAAATTATGAAAAAAATCGCAATTATTATTCTTGCTGTCTCTGCTATCTCATCTGCTTTTGCTTACAATAGTCACTACGATGTAAGAAGAGGTGAAAACTTAGTTGTAAACTGTGAGTCTTATGACGCTAGATTGGATGTAGTAAACTACGGCGACTCAGTTGAAGTTAGATGTATTGAGCCACGAAGAAGACCAAATCCAAGAAGAGTTGAGCCTAGAAGACCTGCACCGAGAAGAGATTATCAAGCTCCTAGATGTGAAGTGGTTAGAAACGGCAATACCTTTGAATTGAGAGCAGGGGCCGAAGTTTTGGCAACAACTCAAGTCAGATCAAGTGGTGGACTTTTAGGTGGATTAACTGGAAGAATTACTGCTGCACTAAGAGCTAAGGTTGAGGCTTCATTAAAAGTAAGCGCTTTTATCGAAAGCGGAAGATGTTCTGAAGTAAATTGGTAATTAACCATACTGATACAATGACACGAAAAAGGCATGCTCAAAGCATGCCTTTTTTTATTCTAAAAGGTTGGAACCCAGAAACCATCCCGTCAATTCCATGATAATTTCCAGGCCCCGATAAATTTTCTAATTTTATTATTGATTGGAAATAATAACGATAACTGCTAGCATGAGTGCTGAAGCTATCTTTAATTTTAGACTTAAACTAAGACTCATCATATTCATTCTCCCTTCCTAGAAAAACTATGGGTAAGATATATTGTAATTTTAATTACTTAAATCACAACTAAAATAAATCTTAACAGAATCATTATAAATGACCAGCAAATTAAACCTGAGTACTTCTCTTTTTCCGAATTCATATTCGGAATCCGAAAGTCTTAACCAGGTTAAGTACCTGTATTTGCGTCTTGTGTTTTTGGCAAGCATATTGCTCAGGTAATGATCAGAAACATTGAGCTAAGGAACTAAGAATGAAATCATTATTACTAAAACTGAAAAAATTAATCAGTAACTTAAATCTAGCAACCTACAATCCTACCGTTGAATGTGAGAGATCACATTTTCTCCTCCACTCCCTTCAAAATGGTAATCATATCGAAAATATCGGTTATCATCCCACCTACAAATTCATTTGCTAGAATATTTTCCCCAAAAAAAAGCCCGGTCATGCCGGGCTTTTTTATTATGAAGCTATCGTATCATCGGATTGATTCTCCCAGTATTCTTCATCCCACTCTCCCTGAGCGATCTGTTGATCTTTTACGGAAGGTGCATGCTTGTGAGAGATTTTTTGTTTCCATTTATCTTTCTTTTTGTGTACCTGTTTTTCAATTTTATTAATTGCCAGGTCAAGGGTCTTGTACAGTTTTTCAGAATGCGCTGTCGCATGGTATTCGAAACTTGGTCCTAATAATTTGATTTCTGCACATTGCGCCCCATCATCTCTTACATAGCAAGTCCAGTGAACTTCAAAATTTCCGTCAAAATACTTCTTTAGCTTTTGAGATTTTGCCTCGATTTTTTCATCCAGGGCCGGAGTGTGTTCAAGATGCTTAAAAGAACTAATAATTTTCATAGATTTTTTCCCCTTATCGCTTTTATTCTTATCTACTAAGTAAGCTTATCGGTTTGATATTAATTAATTATAGCGGATATAAAATTACTCCTTTATGAAATTCCGCTTCAGAACTCATATTAAAATAATTGCCTAAGTTTGTTGTCGGCCCTATGTCATTTCTTTGTTAACTAGCAACTTTTCTTTTCGATGAAGATAAAATATTGAGCATTTCCCTATACTTGGCCACTGTTCTACGGGCCACCTTAATATCCGACTTACTCAGGATATCGGCAATTTTTTGGTCCGATAGTGGACGTTTCGGGTCTTCATTATCGATTAATTCCTTAATCTTTAATTTAAGGCTCTCACTGGCAATATCGATTCCCCCATTTTTTCCACCGATACCGGTATTAAAAAAGTACTTTAACTCAAAGGTTCCAATAGGAGTATGGACAAATTTATTAGTTGTTACCCTTGAAACCGTTGACTCATGTACGCCTATTTCATTGGCAATATCTTTTAAAATCATGGGCTTTAAGAATGCCGGACCTTTCTTAAAAAACTCAGGCTGATATTTCACAATAGCATGAGCAACTTTTTCAATTGTCTTTTGTCTATTTTCTATAGACTTAATTAACCATAATGCAGAACGAAGCTTATCCTGAACATACTCTGTCGCTTCATCACTTTCCTTAGTGCTCGATTTTTTCATTAAGCTTTTATAAAGATTTGATACCTTTAGACGTGGCACTCCCTCGTCGTTAAGTCTTACCAATAGCTCTCCACCAACTTCTTTAATATAAATATCAGGCACCACATATTGAGTTTCTTCGGCACTAATTAGTCTGCCTGGTTTTGGGTTTAAAGAGTGAAGAATTAACTCAGCCTCTTTAATAACATCAATTTCAATACCTGTTTCTTTAGATATCTTCTTTAGATCTCTTTTAATCAAATCATCAAGGTGATCCC
>JBFKKF010000341.1:0-3093 GCA_041631355.1 Bacteriovoracaceae bacterium
AATTTAATTTAGATACTTAAAAGATGAAACAACAACTTAATAAAGCATCTTCTTAACAATCTAATTCTTTAAAGATATTATCCTGAGATGAACGAAACTCTTAAGAAAATACACTCCTACCTCTCAATTGAAAATCTTTCCATTGGAATGTTGTGCTCTGCACTCTTAAGTCCAGGCTTACGAGTAGACAAAGTCTATTTATTTCACATTATATCAATCTTTTTTTTACTTACGCTGGTGTTTAACCCGAAAAAAGTCTTCCCTCATATTTTTAGAGAAAAACTAGTCCTGTTTCCTTTTTTACTAACGGCATATTCTTTGCTGTCACTTTTATGGACATCCAATCTAGAAGAAGGAATGAAAAAAGCAGTTATGATTAGTTTTGGATTAATCATTTTCCTTGCAGCATATATTCTAAAAAGTGGGCCGCAAAAAAAGTTGAATCAACTCTCAAAAATACTCATTGTAATACTTGGCTGCCATCTTTTACTTTCTTTATTGGAGATATTTTTTCAAATTAAAATTCCCACCGCCGACATAACCCAGTATAGTCCCATGAAAACTACTATTGGCTCAGTGTTTGAAGTTGTATCGAGACCGACAAGTTTTTATTGGAATCCAAACAATAGCTCACTTATTTCTCTTTTATGCCTACCGTTTATATTTAGAATTAAAAACAAATTACAACTACTCTTGCTAAGCTCTGTTGTATTTCTAGTTATTTTTTATGGTAACTCTCGAGGAGTCATTGTACTTACGGCCATTTTTATAATCGGCTTCATTCTATCGAGCTCCTATCACTTCTTCATGAGAAGATCCCAAAAAAGTAGTATTATTTCAATCGTAATTCCACTGTTTAGTTTAATAACCGCTGCTTATCTTTTTATTGCCAACTCTAGCGATTTATACCTGGAAAGGTTTCAAGGAACATATCAATTTGCCGAAACTCTATTTGATATTGTTATTCTTGATGATACAAGCTCCTTTAAAGAAGATCCCTCAATAGATATTCGCTTTTATTTTCTTGCAGAGTCACTAAAAAGATATAAAGACGCCCCTTTTTTCGGATTAGGTCTGGGGGGCCTTGCTTCTGAACACATCAAAAACAAGAATAAAAAACATAATTTGAAGTCAATTCATTTTTACTGGGTAGAACTCCTTACAGAGTTGGGAACATTTGCATTTATTTCTTATTTTACATGGATCTTAATATTAGCATATAGAGCACTCAGAATTTATCCAACCGAGATATCCACATGTTTTGGATTATCAGTTCTACTTTTTATTCCAGGAGTAATCGTGATATCGTCCGCAATTTATTTCTTGCCTAAGTGGTCTCTCTTTGCCTTAACTTATCTCTATACAGGAAACTCTAATTTACAGAAAAACTCTCATCTTTAAACCTGGAAGTAGTCACTAGATCTTCATCTGAAACCTCGTACTCGGGAACAATTTTCTTTAACCTAAGTCGTACTTCATTTTCAGCTTTCACTTCTAGTAGTTGCATTATGCTCTCAAATGTCTGATCACTTACATCTCTTACTTTTGCAACTCTCACTCTTTCATGCTGTGTTGGTAAGGAGGTCTCTTCATCGGCGAGTAACTCCTCATAAAGCTTTTCCCCCTCCCTGAGGCCGGTAAATTCGATTTTTATATCCTCATCTACTTTCAAACCAGCAAGAGTTATCATTTGCTTTGCAAGGTCATAAATTTTAACAGGCTCCCCCATATCTAGTACAAAAATTTCACCACCTTTACCGATCGAGCCTGCCTGAATCACTAATTGTGCTGCCTCCGGAATACTCATAAAATAACGAATAATATCTGGATGAGTCACTGTAACAGGCCCTCCTGCTTCAATCTGTTTTTGGAAGCGAGGAATAACTGAGCCAGAACTTCCCAAGACATTACCAAATCGAACTATGGCAAACTTTGTTTCTGAATCTTTTTGAACGCACTGACAGAGCATCTCTGCGATTCTTTTCGTTGTCCCCATCACATTTGTCGGGTTTACCGCTTTGTCTGTGGAAACTAAGACAAACTTTTCTAAGTTAAACTTATCTGCAAGATTAGCAATATTATAAGTGCCTCCAACATTGACTTGGATGGCTTGTAGTGGATTTTTCTCCATCATGGGAACATGCTTGTAGGCCGCTGCATGAAAAGCAATTTGTGGTTTATACACCTTAAAAATTGACTCCATTTGATTATAATCACGTACATCTCCAATGAGATATTCAATTTTCATGGTTTGACCAGACTCATCAAATTTATGTTCAAGTTCATATAGGTTCAACTCATTATTATCAATACAAACTAGTGTTGCTGGCTTAAACTTCACTATTTGATTACAAAGCTCAGACCCAATAGACCCTCCAGCTCCTGTGACTAAAATAACTCGCCCACCAAGCATGTGGGCCATTGTCTGCATGTGCAGATCAACCTGACTTCTTCCAAGTAGATCAGATGGGGTTACTTTTCTAACTTTCGAAATCTGTATCTTGCCAGATATCAAATCTCCTAATTTCGGAATTGACCTAACCTTTACATTCGTATTATTGCAAGCTTTTACAATTCGACTTAGATCATCCTTTGATGCACTCGGTATAGCAATAATAACGTGAGAGATGTCAAAGCGACGAACAAACCTTGAGATTTCCTTCACACTCCCGAAAACCTTCAGTCCATGGAGAATTTTATTTTTCTTCCCTTGATCATCATCTATAAAGCCAATAACATTAAAGTCCGAGTGCTTATCATTTCTAATATCTCGATAGAGCTGTTGTCCGGCAAAACCGGCTCCGATTATAAGTGCATTTCTTAGTTTAACTGGACGATTTTTATAATTGTATTTGTCAGAGTACAGTCTATAGGAAAATCGACTTCCTCCTAAAATTACGACTAATAAAGTCCACTGGTTAATGAAAATAATTATATTCGTATCGTGATGTTTTCCTAGGGTTAGTAAGCTAATATACGCCAATGGTACAGCAAACGAGACACCAACAATAATCCTAATTAAGTCTGGAGTACTTGAAAATCGCCAAATTCCCCGATACAGCCCATTCAGATAAAATGCCGTGACCTCAACAA
>JBFKKF010000342.1:0-3080 GCA_041631355.1 Bacteriovoracaceae bacterium
TAACCATTTTCTTAGTTTAAAAAACTCATCCGTATTATAGTCTCGAGTTAAAAAAGCTCCAAATTTTCTGTCTTCAATCTGCCAAGCCTCTTCAACCTTAAAACCCATTTGAGTGCGTCCAAATATTTCTTCCAATAGCTTTCCTTGCAATTGAAAACTTCTTCCTTTTAAAAGATAAGACTCTCCTACAATTTCTAAACCATCAATTGAGACAGAACTTACTAACCCCTCGGTGGACACTGTTAATGGAATATCTCGATCGTTTACCTTCACTGTATCCGCTTCAATCGCCTGGACTTTTTTATTATTTGGCAAAAATTTCTTCAGCTTTAACAGTAAATAAATATCATCAAGTGGTTTTGGTATAAAGTCTGTCGCCCCATTTTCCATTGCGAGCAAAACATCTTCCCGGTCACCTCTACGACTCATAATAAAGATGGGAAGTTCTTGTCCGAGCCTATTTCTCATCGCCTTTAAAAGTTGGAAGCCCTCCCCTCCCTTGCCAGTCTCCAAGTTTAGATCCAGGATACACAGATCGGGAGATCTTTCTTTAATTGACTTAATAAACGTAACAGGTGTCGTATGAGTCACAACATTAATATCGTAGGGCTTTAATGCTGTTTTTAATAACATATTAAAGTCTGCATCATCATCAATAGTAAAGATAACAGAGGAACTCAACTCTTACTCCGATTGTTATTATAATATTTTTTTAATTTTTTAAGAACGTCCACTGAAAGACCTCTAAAACAAACTTCATTTTCAAAGAGTTTATTCTCTGTCATATAACCGTCTTTTAGGACTTTAAAATTCTTATGAACAACTCCAAACTCATTAAGCAGATGAGATTCAATTTTAATAACGCTATCTGTGTTATATTTCACTGGTGACACAAAGGAGAAGTGATCCACGGCAATTCTTACAAATTTGGCTTCAACACTAAAGCTTAAGGTCGGTTTGTCTTCTAGGTAAACGACTTTAGGTATTTCGATTTTCTTACTATGTTTTTTAACTAGCTGTAATAGTGTGGTATTTTTAAGTGGATACTCAATATAATCTAGCCCAAACTTCTTTGCTTTTTGTTCTACTGAGTAAACAACCTTATCCACTCCCATAATTATTGGAATTTTATTGAAAAACTGACTACTTCGTAGCTTCTTATAGATCGGTTCGAGTTCAAAACCTTTTTTCCCGGTATTTATAATGATTACCGTTGGAATCAATTCCTTGATTTTCTCATAGAAATGCTCAATGGATGAACTAAATTCAACAAGAAAGCCTGAACCTTCTAGCGGAGCAGTATACATTGCATGTAAATTTGCATCCTTTTCCAAAACCAATACTATATTCAATACTTTTACCATGGAGCTATTATAGTTAAAAAGAACACTTAGAGTAAGAGGGAATTCTGAAATTTAGAAATTGAAGACTAATTTTTTACTTAATCGAACGCTTGTTAAGTTAATTTCCTACAAATTCTGTCGCGTAATATTCAATATAGCTCTTAAGCAATTTACGGACTAATATATTGGTCGTGATTCTAGGGAGATATGAACGAGTCCTAGTAATAGAAATTGGCACTTTGGCGCATTATCGACTCCCCCCTTTAACTTAGGCCATCTTCATGTCTTAGACCTTAAGAAAAATTCAGCTTAATATTTTGTTTAAATTTCGCTATTTATATTGAAAATATGTCTATAGTAATAAATACGATTATTTTCACGTAGCTTCTCTTAATAATTTTGGTAAAATATAGGAAGTTAAGAGATTTCTTTGGAGTGCAATTTTAGAGGTATTAATCATGGCCAAGAAAAAAATTTATGTTTTAGATGATTGCGTAGAGACAACATTTATCCTCGAAAAATGGTTGCAGGAAAAGTTTGATGTAGAAATATTTAACACTCCTCATCAATTCATCAACCGCTTTCAGGAAGAAAAACCTAATCTATGTATTTTAGATGTGCACTTAAATGACAATCGAAATGGCTTAGATGTCTTAAAAGAAATTTCTCAAGATACACCAAGAGTAAGGATTCCTTTTGTTTTTATTAGTCAAGAGGATCAAAAGCATAGAAAATCTAGTGCCTACGAATTAGGTGCAGTTGATTATATTAAAAAGCCACTGGATAGAAATGAATTAGATATGAAAGTCTCTAATATTATTTCTCTCATGACTCCCCATCAGGAGGAAGAACAATTTCTTCACTTAGATGAGGACAATTTAACTTTAGTAGTTAACGGTAGCATGGACAAATGTGTCGCAAGGCTCACTCCTAAAGAGTTTATTATTTTAAAGCAATTGTTCAAAAATAAAGACTCCATTGTATCACGAGAGCAAATTTTAAATAAACTAGAGAATAGTCTTAATGAAAAGTTTGTCGTTGATAGAGTCATTGATGTCCATGTTTGCAATATCAAGAAAAAGCTTGGACCGTATAAAGATTTAATTAATAGTGTTTATGGAATTGGCTATAAATTTGACTCCTCAAAAGCAGCCTAGCCTATTAGGTCAATTTATAATTTAAGTAAAAACTCGACCAATACACCAATACACAAAAAGAAACCTACTGATAGTGAAACTCCTTTCATTAATCCTCCTTGCTTCATTATGCACTTTGAAAAACTTAGATAAAACTAAATCCTTACTTAATATAATTACGGCCCAAGTTTCTAGTGGTAAGAGAACATCTCAACCGAGCTAAGTGGCTGAAATTACCTCATCTCAATTTGTGTATACTTTGTTTACATGCATGAATTAATTCCACTCTTAGGAGCAAAGTGGGCCGATTTTTGGAATACTTAAATTGATCGTTTTATTAACCCAAGTTAACAAAAAATATGTATGACAAAATGGACTAATTCTGAAAAAAAATTATTAGAAACAAAAGTTTCATCTTTTAAACTAAGTCTTGATCAGACCCAGCTCGCTAATATTAAACGACTCAATCAGCTACTTCAGAAGAAAAATATCAAACTAAAACCATATTTCTGGTTTGCTGACGAATGGTTCGTACCGGATGGATATACCGGAATCGCACTTCCTTTTACCCTTGGATCTCCAATATTAAAAAGAATCGAGA
>JBFKKF010000343.1:0-3060 GCA_041631355.1 Bacteriovoracaceae bacterium
TGGGCGTCGGCACAATCTAGGGCCAGTTTACTTGAAGGTGTTTTTAGCAATATCAAAACTTATCTTGAAGGACAGTAGAGTTCTCTGGTTGCGCGGTGAGTAATTATTACTCACTATCTTAATAATCAGTATAAATAAAGGTATCAAAACTCTTCTTTAGATAACTTAAGGAGATCTTATGAAAAAATTTATACTGTTTGTAGTTCTCATAATGAGTTTCAATATATTTGCACTGGGAATTGAAGGAAGCTACTTAGGTTCATCTGACAAGGGTAATTGTACAGTATCGATTAGGGCCTATGAAAGTAGAACTAAGGTGGTTGTTCTAAGTTCTGGGATCAGTATTAGGGCCAGCTTTGAGACTGTGCATATTCAAGATGCTTGGGCGCAATTAGCTAACGAGGAAGTTAGTACTGTCACTGTTGATGATGATGGTGACTTAACGGGGATATGGGGACTAAATACCCTAACTCTTGAGTCAGAATTTGAGGATCTGGGGCTTACCTCAGTCACTCTTACTAAAGACTATACCAATCTCTGGGGAATCTATAAAACCAAAGAAATCTCCTGTAGGATTGAGCAAGAGCTATAATAGACCGATAATGCACCGAGCAGCAAGGCTCAATTATTAAAAGTCAGTATTTTCACTTTGACATTTTTAGGGGTTACGCTGAAAATCTCATATACCTATTTTTGTAAAGGAGTATTAAAAATGGCAAAGAAACAAGCAAAAGAAATGTTACTAGTTGGATCAAAAACAAAAGAAGCTCTTAAAGGAGCTGGAAAAGACAAATTCATGGTTTCTTCTGATGCATTAGAAGGATTAAATGAATACGTTTATTGGCTAGTAGAGCAAGCTCAACAAAGAGCAAAAGCTAACGGTAGAAAGACAATCAGAGCTTATGATATCTTAGCTAAATAATTTAGAATTTACATTCTAATATATGAAAGGCCCAGTATATCTGGGCTTTTTTATTGGTTGCAAAATTTAAGCATTAACACCACTATGACACCAGTAATTGAAACATACTCCCACATAATAAATGTTCTTAGTGCCCATCGCTTATGCTCAAGATAGTTTTTAGTTATACCCATGGTATAGGTGTAGAAGATCGCCGGTAAAGAAATAAGCGAGACAAGTAAATGACTAAATAAAATGATGAGATAGATGGGGCGTATTGATTCATTTTTAAAAACCACATGTCCAACGCTCATATGGTAGAAAATATAGTTAACTAAAAATAGTGCCGATGCAATGAGGGCGAGGTGGATAAAAACAATATGCTGTTTTTTCTTTTTGTTTTTAATTTTAAAAACTGCTGTTGTTAAAAAGACAGCGCTCAGGGCATTAAAAAATGCAGACACCCACATTTGTAATCCTGGATCATAGAGTGGTTCTATCTTGTAGGGGTTAAGATAGATTAGAAATATTAAAAATATTTCAGCGAAAATGGCAATCATGATAGGGGTGATTTTTGTAGTTAGATTATTCATAGGGCAATTGCAAATTTATACGCCAATCTTGCGGCAGCGATTAAAAGTAATGATTTAAAAATATAGTTGAAATGAGTATGGTTAATTTTTTTCAAAGTATTGACCCCAATATAGGTTCCAATGATAGCTCCTAAGCTCATTAAAATAATGACGGCCGAATATTTTAGGTAATCAAAGTTCAAACTCAAAAAAAGTGGAATCTTTAAAAAATGAGTAAAGAGTTGTTGAAAAGCTTTGTTGGATACTACTTCTTCTTTAGTTAAATCTGATCTAACATAGAAGATTGCCAACAGTGGTCCCGTTGCTCCTAGTAGTGCACTTTGAATACAGGCCAGTGAACCTAAAATCAACCAGCCATATTTATTAAGTCTTAGTTCTGGTAATCTTTTAGGTTTGAAAACGGTATAAATAATAAATACGGAGAGCAATAAATAAAATACTTCAGGTCCCTCAATATTTTTTAGTAGGTGATACACAAGAATAAAACCAATTGGGGTCCCTAGGAGAAAGGGAATGATAAAATCTTTGCGTAAATGTCTTCTTAAATAAAAACTTCGTGAGCTATTGCTAATAAACTGAACTAGGCCATGGATAGGGATGAGGGCCTGGTAGGGTAGAACAAATGACATCAGTGATAATAAGAGCACACCTCCGGCCATACCAGCTACTCCAGAGATTATGGATGTTAATATAGCGATCAAGGGAAGAATTACTGTCATGGGCCAGGTTATATAATATAAGTCATTAAAATTAAAGAGTTTTATACTATGTAAAAACTACGCTTATGCTGGAATAAGATTGAGAAAAATACTGCATTGCGGTATACCTAGAGCATGGAATTTCAACTACGTAGGGCCACATTAAACGATATTGCGGAGATTTTGCAATTATACCTATTTGCTTATGATGGCACGTATCCTGATCCCACTTTTACCAACCTTAAAAAGCTAAGAGCAACACTTGAAGATGAACATCGATACATTTTTGTTGCCGACGGTGAAACAAAATGCATCGCCGCAGTTCACTTTAACTATAATGAACAAAACTTATTAGGAAAGGCCGGAGCCGCAGTAGTCATGCCTGAGTATCGTGGACATAATTTAACAAAAAAATTACTACATTTTGGTATAGAGTATTTTTCAGAATATAAATCTGGTCTCGAAGTTTTGTATGTGACAGCAAGAACAGTTCATAAGGCAGCTCAGGTTCTCACTCAAAATATGGGGTTTAAACAAATAGGAATCTTTCCAAATGTGCATAAAACAACTGAGTATGAAACCCATGCTTTAGCTGCCATGTTTTTTGGTGAGGGAGTTAACAAACGATATACTGATTTTGAACAACACCCAAAAGTTCTTCCTTTATTTAATATTGTCAGAGAGGGAATTGATCTACCAGCAATGGAAGAAGCAGAGATCTGGCAAAAAAAAGATTACTGGGGGCCCGTTCCAAAACTTGAAGTTATCGAAGCTAAAGAGTTTGTTAAAAATCGAATGTCCACACTTGTTGAGGAAGGAGAAATTGATCTAGCTTTTTTCCCATTTCATGCTCCAAACCTTCTTATAA
>JBFKKF010000344.1:0-3053 GCA_041631355.1 Bacteriovoracaceae bacterium
AAGAACATCCGGTTCTTGTAAGAGCAGGCGACATAGGGCCACTCTTCTTTTTTCCCCACCGGATAAAACACCACATTTATTTTCCGGCGGCGGACATCTGAGTGCGTCCATGGCCAGATCAAATTTAGAATCAAGGTCCCAAATATTATAAGCGTCCATTTTATCTTGTAATTTACCTTGCTCTTCCAGTAGTGCATTCATATCCGCATCTGGATCAGCAAATTTTTCATTAATCGCTTCGTAAGCGTCTCGGATTGCGACCAATTCTGACAATCCTTCTTCTACTATTTCTTTCACTGTTTTTTCCGGATCAAGCTTAGGTTCCTGCTCAAGATACCCTACCGAAATTCCACTAGATAAATTTACATCTCCATTAAAATCATGGTCGATTCCGGCGATAATTCTTAAAAGAGTTGATTTACCAGCACCGTTTAAACCAAGAACCCCAATTTTAGCACCATAAAAAAATGATAATGAGATATCCTTAATTACCGTTTTTTTTCCTGGGTAGGTTTTAGAAACCCTAGACATAGAGAAAATGATTTTTTGACTCATCGAGAAATCCTTTTGATAAATTTCTGCCATTTAAACAGAAGCAAAGGAATCAGTCTAGTTTAAAACCCCAAAGTAGAAGTGGTCTGGTAGAGAATGAAAAGAAAGGATGGGAGAATAAAAATGGCCATGCCAATAAACTTCAAAACATTAACATATTTATTAAATTTTCCAAGATCCAGCTCGTATTGATCCCAAATCTCCTGAATAATATAATCGCACTCATCCAAAGAAATGCTTCCCTCTCGTTTAAGCTGTTCAGTGAGAGAAATAATGCGGTTTTTAATTCCTTGTAATTCCTTTTTAGGAATAAGCTCATTTAATCTACATTCTTGAACAATCTCTGTAATAGGCCTGGAAATAGTTAAAAGGACTTTTAATAAATAAGCACTTTTTAAATAATTCTCATAACTTATAAAGGTTTTATATTTGAGAGTGAAAAGGATAAATCCCATAGTAACGACTCCCATCAGGTGAACCCCTCCCAGCATCACAATAGCAGAGAAGGGAAATTTCAACTCCAAGGAAGCCTCTATTTGAAAAAAATAAAACCAAATAAAAGCACAGAGAAGAAGGTATTGATAAGATGCACCGGCAAGAGTGTCCTTAATCTTTTTATTCTCCTTCCAGTCAACAACAATGGCCTTACGTAATTGCCTAAAAGGCTGTACGAGGGATATCCCGTGGGACTTTTGAAGCTTAATCAGCCTTGCAGCGATGGCCCCATAGAATTTATACTCAGGGATCTCTCTTCCCTTTGGAGAGCTCAAAAAACTTACAAGATTTTCGTAAGTATTCACTTTTTTTGCTCTTAAGAATGTTCCTATTTCTTGTAGTGAAATTCCTCCAATAAAGTAGAGAAGAAGCCACCAAATAATCAATAAATAAAGAATATAGAGAATAAGCATGATTGTCCTAACTTATAAATTTCACTTGACAACTAGGGGCGTCATATGAAAGATTCGTCCCATGGAAAAATACAGTAGTATGGACTTAAGCGGACAGCAAGTTGATCGCACGGGACTCGTCAATAAATTCATAAATGAAATAAACGAAGTCGATGATGAGAAGCTTAAAACAATTGCTGATAAGCTAAGCTTTTTATGCCTAGAATTTGACCCTTATGCAGTCCAAAACATGGAAGCTAGGGAAAAAGAAATTTTAGAAGAATTCGATCTACTACCCTATTTAAATAATCCATTTGAGTACACCAGAGTTGTACTCCAAATGCTAGATACGATAGAGAATAAAATTAACCAAAAAATTCATTAAAGTTACTTAAATTATGTACAGACAAAGACAAGCACTGAAAACTTACGACCTCCATCCGGTGTCAATTAAACAAATTACTAAAGGTCACCCATGGATCACCTTAGATAAATTTTCGGAAAAATTTCCTGCTAAAGATAGATTTATCGTAGCGGCCAATAGAAAGCGTCCCTTTGCCCTTCTTATTCACGACCCATCTCATAAATACATCCGGGCCAGGGTCTGGGCGACAGGTGGAGATTTTCAAAAACAAATGAAAAACTTCAAAAATGATCTTCAAACTAGGATCAGAAATGCCATCAACAAAAGAGTGCAAAATAAAGTAGGAGAAAATAGAAATCACTTCTATCTCATCTTTGGAGAAAACGATCAGATTCCAGGACTAAAAGTTCATTATCTAAACGGTGAAATATTAATTCAATTTTACACGGACTTTTGGACTCAATATAAAGATTTTATCGTGCAAAATGTCATGAAGGTGGTGCAAGAAAAAATCAATGAAGATGTTTATCACGAAAATATTTGGATACAAGTGAGAGGTCCTCAAAAGCAGCCGGCAATTTCACTAGATCCAAATTGTCACTTTAGATCTGTTGAGATTTCTGAATACGGAGTTAAATACAAAGTAGTACTGGGGAAATACTACGACCATGGTATCTATACCGATATGGCCAGTGTTCGAGGTAAAATTAAAGAAGAGTTGGAAAAGTCTAAATCCCTCTTAAACCTGTTTAGCTATACGGGAGCTTTTTCCTTGTATGCCATGTCCCTAGGTGTTCAAGATGTGGTGAGTGTAGACTTATCAGAGAGCTATATAGAGTGGCTGGAACAAAATATTGCACTCAATGAAGATTTCAAAGAAATTAAGCATACATCACTGACACAATCAGTTGAGCAAAGTCTGGGTGAGCTTAACGAGGCAGGAACAAAGTTTGATTTTATTATCTCTGATCCCCCTTCAAGCTCTAGTGATAAAAACAAACGTAGTAACTCACTAGATGATTATAAAAAGTATTTACCATTAATTGATAATGCGCTGACCAAAAACGGAAAAGCACTAGTTTTCTTAAACACTCATAAAACATCTATGAGAAAATTTGAAGATCGAATTTTAAAAATTATTGAAGAGCAAAAACTCCCGTTAAAAATCACTAAGAAATTTTACCTCTCAGAAGATTGCCCCTACAAAAAAGGCTTTCCTGAAGGAAATTATCTTAAAGGTTTATTATTAG